>JALVUB010000095.1 GCA_027023915.1 Sedimenticola sp. | reverse complement strand
CCGGGCGCAGATTCTGCAGCAGGCCGGCGTGGCCATGGTCTCCCAAGCCAACTCGGCGCCCCAGGTAGTGCTCTCGCTTCTCAAGTAAGGCACTGAAAGGTAACGGGAGGGCCTTGTGGCCCTCCCCGGACCTGCGAGGGTGATGACCATGATTAACGAGATATCCCGAAACTCCAGCGCCGTGGTGCAGCTGCGAACCGCAACCGACAGGGCGGAGGTCAGGGACGCCAAGGCGCAAACGCCTGATGCTCGTGACGCTCCTGCTCCCGCGGAAACCGGGAAGCAGAAAGTGGAAAAGAACGGTGAGCAGCTCGGCGCCATGGTGGAACACCTCAACAATTTCGTCCAGCAGGTGCAGCGTGAGTTGCAGTTCAGCATTGATGACGATAACGGCGAGGTGGTTATCAAGGTGGTGGACGCGCGCAGCAAAAAAGTGGTGCGGGAGATTCCTCCGGAACAGATCCGCGAAATGCGCAAACGGCTCAATGAGGTGTCCGACAAGCTCTTCGACCACGACTCGCACGGCTCGGTGACCTCCATGCTTTTCCGGGCAAAGGCATGATTATTGCTTTGTTACCGGGTGTGGATCGCCGCTGACCTCTGAGTGACAGGTTGGTCAGCGGCGCTACGCCGTTTCACCGGAGAGGAGGGCAAGAATGGCAGGCATCTCATCACCAGGCATCGGCTCGGGGCTGGACATCAACGGCATCATCTCCAAGTTGATGGAGGTGGAGCGGCAACCTCTTGCCAAGCTGGACAAGAAAGAGGCCGGCTATCAGGCGGAGATTTCCGGTTACGGATCGATCAAAAGCGCCCTGTCTCAACTGCGCTCTTCGCTGGATGCGCTCAAGAAGGCTGATACTTTTCAGGCGACCAAAGGCACTAGCAGTGACGAGAAGGTTGTTTCCCTCTCCACCCAGGCTGGGGTGGTCCCTTCCAGCTATCAGATAACCGTCAATCGTTTGGCGCAGCGCCACAAGACGGGCTCACTGGAGTTCGCTTCCACCCAGACTTTCGGTGGCAGCGCGGGGGACAGCCTGACCATCACATCGGGGACCAAGAGCTTTACCGTGGATCTTTCCACGGCAAAGACGCTTCAAGAGATTCAGGCCGCCATCAATGTGGCGACCAACGATACCGGTATCACCGCCGGGCTTATCAGCGGCAACAACGGCAAGCAGGTGCTGGTGCTCAGCTCTGCAAAAACCGGCTATGCCGACCGGGTGCAGCTTGCCTACGGCGGCACTCTGACCGCTTCGACCTTCGGCTTCTCCACTTTGAACCGTGATGCCAGCGGGGCGCTGCTCACCAGCGACACCCAATTGGATGCCTCTTTGACCGTGGATGGTGTGTCGGTTACTCGCGGCAGCAACAGCATCAGCGATGTCATCGACAAGGTGACCCTGGAGCTGAAAGGGGCGGGAACCGCCACCGCCACCGTGGCCAAAGATCCGTCGGTGGCGACAGACGCGGTGCGGTCTTTCGTCAAAGCCTATAACGGGCTGAAAGACACCTTGTCCAGCTTGTCCAACAACACCTTGTCTGGAAACAGCCTGGTGCGTGGCGTGGAGACCCGCATGCGGGCGATCTTCAACACCGCCATCGGTGGGCTGGGCAGCTATCGTTATCTTTCCGAAATGGGTATCACCACCAACAGGGACACCGGCAAGCTGGAGCTGGACAGCGCCAAGCTGGAAAAAGCGCTTCAGGATAATGGAACCAGCGTGCTGAATTTCTTTTCCGATGCCAATAAAGGTTTTGCCAAGGCGGTCGATAATCTGGTGGAAGGGTACATCGGCACAGGCGGCATCATCGATAGTGTCATCGATGGCGTCAACAGCGACATACAGCGGGTGAACAACCGCCGGGAAGAGATGCAGAGACGGCTGGACGAGGTGGAAAAAAGGTACAGAACACAGTTCACCGCGCTGGACAGCCTGGTCGCTCAAATGAACACCACCAGCGATTATCTCGGACGCCAGCTCGATGCCCTTGCCAACATGATTCAGAAAAAATGATCTGGATGATCGGCAGGAATGAGGAGGTAAAACAGTAATGCACACTCCAACGCTCAATTCGGGTTTGTCCCATTATCGCAACGTCAGCGCGACCTCGGGGGTGGAAGAAGCCTCTCCCCACCGGCTCATCCAGATGCTCATGGAAGGCGCCCTGGATCGCATCGCCGCGGCCCGCGGACATCTGCACCACGGCAATCACGCGGAAAAAGGACGCAACATCAGCCTGGCCATCTCCATCATCGGCGGCTTGCAGGGCAGCCTGGACATGGAGGCGGGGGGCGAGATCTCGCGTAATCTGGACGCGCTCTATGACTACATGGCCCGCCGCCTGCTTGAAGCCAGTGCGCAGAACGATGTCGGCATTCTCGATGAGGTCTTTTCTCTTATGCTTGAGCTCAAGCGCGGTTGGGATGAACTTCCGGCGCATCTGGAAACCCCCAAAAAGGTCGCAACCGGAGGTTGAGGATGGAAAAGTTGAACGAAGCGCTGGATCTCACCCGCAGAATGCTGGCGGAGGCGCAACAGGGAAACTGGGAGCGCGTTCAGTGGCTGGAGGCGCGCCGCCGCCTGATTTTGCGCAACTGCTTCGATACTGAAATGACCCTGCCCGCGCCGGAGCTGGTGCATGCCATGCTGCGTAAGATCATGAAGGTGGATCGCCAGGTGGCGGAGCTGGTCGAAAACGCCCGTAACGAGATGGCCCATCTGCTTGAAACCGTGCAGACCGGTCGCGTTGCCACCCGCGCCTACCAGAAGGCTGGTGGCTAGTCCGCATGTTTCAACGGTTGCTCCACACCTCTTCTTCCAGCCCGTTTTCCCGGCTCCAGACCAGCCGTCCGATGATGCGGAAGCGGGCCACTGAAATGGCACCCCGCCGGGCTCTGCTGGTGGAAACCTCGTCCAGCACCTCCAGAATCTCTTCCCTGGTGGCTTCGTAGATCTCGAAAGGCTCGTAGTCCGCGTCCATCAGGCTCAGCATCACCAGATCCCAGTCGCCGTCGCGGTTGATCTGGCCAATCCGCTGGCCGCTCTTCTGCTCGTCGGCAATCACACGGCCCTTGATCTGAATCTTCAACCCCTCGCGATCGCCCTTGCCAATGGCGTCCACCCCTTTCTGGCGCCGCTCATTCAGTTCCAGACCCAGAATACTGGCCACGTCGTGGCGCGCGATCTCCGCTGATACCGGCAGGCTCTGACCCGTGGCGCGACGGTATTCCGCCGCCAGGCGTCGGGTTTCCATTATCAGTTTGTCGAGGTCGTAGAGGGCCAACGGTGTTTTCGTGGTGAAGGAGAGGGTGACGCAAGTATTTCGTTTGCCGATGAATACTGCAAGCCCAGCGGGTTTCGTACAAACAATGGCATGCAAGTTGCTTCATTGGGAAGCAAAAGCTGGAGCGACAGGAACGTGTCGATTTCCAGACCTTGAATTCGTCATCAGTTGCCGGGGAGAAAGATTGGAATGCTGTTGGAGCGGAAAGAGGGACCGGCGCAAGCCGAAGGCGGCGCCGGTTCCATGGCCAATCTGAAGACGTTGCAGAATGCGTTTGAGGTGTTCAACGCCTCCAGCCAGACCCTGGCCATGGCTTATGAGCGGCTCGAACGGAAGGTTGCCGCGCTTACTGTCGAATTGGCCAGCGCCAGGGCGGAGAAAGAGGCGCTGGCGCGGAAGCTGGAGGCCTTGGCCACTCAGCGCAGTCACCTGGCGGAGCTGGGCGAGATGTCTGCGCGGCTTGCACACCAGATACGCACTCCGCTGGCCTCGGCCGTTCTTTATCTGTCAAACCTGGAGAACGATTCGCTCAATCAGGAACAGAGAAAACGGTTTCTGGATCGCGCCAGGGAACGGTTGTGGCAGTTGGAGCGAACCACCAACAACATGCTCGCCTATGCGCGTCAGGGGCCCGGGAATGGAGCGATCCTGAAGTTGGGCTGGCTGCTGGAGCAGTTTCGTCAGGTGATGGAACCCCAACTGCTTGCCCGTAACGCCCTGTTAACCGTTGAAAACCGATGTGACGGCAGTGTTGAGCTGAAAGGAGACAGAGATGCGCTGCTGGGCGCGCTTATCAACTTGGGCAGCAATGCGCTGGAAGCTTGTGGCGAAGCGCCACGGCTCCATCTGGCGGCAGGGGTTCGTGGCGAAGAGATAGTGATCCGTCTGGACGACAACGGTTGCGGGTTGGAAGGAGTGGACAAGGAACGCCTGTTCCAGCCCTTCTACACCACCAGGCCCGGCGGCACCGGACTGGGGCTTGCCGTGGCCAGGGCGGTGGTGGAAGGGGTGAATGGAACGCTCACCCTTACTGATCGCGCAGACGGTGGCGCCAGAGTGGAGATAAGGCTTCCCTGTATTTCACGACCCGAATCCGAGCGCAAATGTAAGGAGGAGATGTAATGGGAGATAAGGTGGTACTGGTGGTGGAGGATGACCTGCCTCTGCGCGCCGCCTTGGAAGAGACCCTGTCCGTGGCCGGACGGCGCGTGTTGGCGGCCAGCGACGGAAAGGAGGCGCTGGAACTGCTGTCGCGCGAAAACGACATCGGCTTGCTGGTAAGCGACGTGCAGATGGAGCCCATGGACGGCTTCACGCTTCTCAAGCGCGTGCGCAAAAGCCATCCGGAGCTGCCAGTGGTGCTGATGACCGCTTACGGCACCATCGACAAGGCGGTGGCGGCCATGCGCGAGGGGGCCACCGACTATCTGGTGAAGCCGTTTGACGCGCGGGTTTTGTTACACACTGTCGAGCGCTATCTGCCGGCGCCCATGGATGAGGATGAGATGGTGGTGGCCGATCCCGCAAGCGAGCAGTTGGCGGCGTTGGCCCGTCGCGTGGCGGCCACCGACGCCACCGTCATGCTGTGCGGCGAGTCCGGCACCGGAAAAGAGATGGTGGCGCGCTACATCCATCGCCACTCGTACCGCGCCGGCGGTCCCTTCGTGGCCGTCAATTGCGCGGCCATCCCCGAGAACATGCTTGAAGCCATGTTGTTCGGGCATGAAAAAGGCGCCTTTACCGGCGCCTATCAGGCACGTCCCGGCAAGTTCGAACAGGCCCAGGGTGGCACCTTGTTGCTGGATGAGGTCACCGAAATGGAGGCCGGGCTTCAGGCCAAGTTGTTGCGCGTGTTGCAGGAGAAAGAGGTGGAGCGCCTTGGCGGTCGCCGTGCCATTTCGCTGGATGTGCGCGTCATCGCCACCACCAACCGTGATCTTGCCGAGGCGGTGGACCGTGGAGAATTCCGCCGGGATCTCTATTACCGTCTCAACGTCTTTCCTTTGCAGATTCCGCCGTTGCGTGAACGGCCCCAGGACATTTTGCCGCTGGCGCGGCGCTTCCTGGCCCGCTACTGCGCCCAGCCACCGCTGCCTGAGCTGACGCCGGAAGCCGTGGCGCGGCTGCAAGCTCACGCATGGCCCGGCAATGTGCGGGAGCTGGAAAACGTGGTGCAGCGGGCGCTCATTCTGCGCACCGGACCAGTGATCGACGCCGGGGACATCCAGTTTGAGGTAACGGTAGAGCCTTTGTCGGCCGATACCTCCAATGCTGGAAAGGAGGACCGATTGGAGGAAGACCTGCGCCGGCGGGAGGCCGACATCATTCTGGCGGCCCTGGCCAGTGGCGGCAGCCGCAGTGAAGTGGCGCGCAGGCTTGGCATCAGCCCCCGAACCCTGCGCTACAAGCTGGCGCGCATGCGGGAAGCGGGCATACAGGTTCCGGCATAAATAGTGCATGGATCATTCAACAAGACGAATGACCGTTGTTTGAAGGAGCGGGGATGAACAGTGTGAATATTGACCAACTGCTGCATCAGATGCGCCAGATGGCCGCCGCGGCGGCGGATCGCAAGCCGGTTCCGGCAGGGGAGAGCGCGCCGGCGGCCTTCGAGGGCATCCTCAAGGACTCCATCCAGCAGGTCAACCGGTTGCAACAGAACGCCGACGCCATGGCGACCGCTTTTGAAAAGGGCGATCCCAATGTCGATCTGGCGCAGGTGATGGTGGAGCTGCAAAAGGCCAATGTCTCCTTCACCGCCATGGTGGAGGTTCGCAACAAGCTTCTTTCGGCTTATCAGGAAGTGATGAACATGCAGGTATAGGAAACGGGAAAAATCATGGCTCTGGTCAAAACGGAAGATCTCGTCGCCCAGGTGCAAGGGTTTGCGGCCCTGCCGGTGGTGAAGCAGGTGGGGCTCATGGTGGCGCTGGCAGCCACCATCGCGCTGGCGGTGGCTGTGGTGCTCTGGTCCCGCGAACCCAATTACAGCCTGTTGTTCGCCAATCTCGGCAGCGAGGATCTCGCCAGCATCGCCACAACTCTTGACGACCAGGAGATCCCTTATCGGGTGGAGCAGGGTAGCGGCTCCATCTATGTGCCTTCGGATAAGGTTCATCATCTGCGGTTGGAGTTGGCTGGCAGAGGGTTGCCGGAGGGGCAGCCGGATGGCTTCGAGCTGCTGGACAAAAAGCCCGCTTTCGGCACCAGCAGGTTCATGGAGCGGGCGAGATACCAGCATGTGCTGGAGGGCGAACTGGCCAGGACCATCGACAGCCTGGCCAGCGTGGAAAGTTCCCGTGTTCATCTGGCCATTCCCAAGGAGTCGGTGTTTCTTCGGGAACGTGCCCATCCCACCGCGTCGGTGCTGGTTCATCTGCGTCCCGGCGGTACCTTAAGCCGCACCCAGGTGGCGGGAATTGTTCATCTGCTGGCTTCCAGCGTTCCGGGCCTGGAGCCGGACGCGGTTACCGTGGTGGACCAGCGCGGTCGTTTGTTGAGCGATCAGGGGGAAGAGCGGGAGGAGACGCTGGATGCCAGCCAGTTCGAATACAACCGCAAGCTGGAACAGGAGTACAGCCAGCGTATCGTGGACATTCTGTCGCCCATCGTCGGCGAGGAGGGGGTGCGCGCCAAGGTGGCGGCGGATCTCGATTTCACCGTCACCGAGGAGACCAGGGAGTCCTATCGTCCCGACAAAAACGCCATTCGCAGCGAAAAGATCAAGGAACGCCAAAGCGCCGACGGCGCTCCGGGTGGCGTTCCCGGATCTCTAACCAACGAGCCGCCGCGTGGCGGGACTCTCAACAGCAACCAGCAGGCTTCCAGCAAGGTCACCGATCTTTCCAAGGAGGTGGTGCGCAACTACGAGCTGGATCACTCCATCAGCCACAGCAAGTATGCGCCAGGCAAAATCCGGCGTCTGTCGGTGGCGGTGGTTCTGGACTACAAAAAACAGCTTGACAAGGACGGCAAGGTGAAGGAGGTGCCCCTGGATCAAAAAGAACTGGATCGGGTCACCGAGCTGGTGAAAAAGGCGGTGGGTTTCGACGCCAGCCGCAACGACAGTATCAATGTCATCAACATTCCCTTCCACGGGCAGAACGGGGACAGCGGCATGGTGACCTTGCCCTGGTGGCGTCAGCCCTGGGTGTGGGAGATGGCGAAGCCGGTGGCGGGGGCGATCTTTGTCCTGCTCCTGGCCCTGGGTGTGTTGCGACCGACCTTGAAGAACCTGGCCGAGACCGGCCGCATCATCGAGAGCGAGGCCAATGCCCAGCGTTTGCCGCCGGGCGCCGCTGCCGCCGTGGCCGGTCTTCCCATGCCTGAAGGCGAGGGCGAGGGCGAGGGCGAGGGTGAGGAAGAGGAAGGCGGTCAGATCATGGAGTCAACCACGGAGGCGCTGGAGGAAGAGCGGGATTCCGGGGCAGAGTCCGAGCCCACGGACCCCGATATCGAACGCGCGAGAAGCCTGGTGCATCAGGACCCAAGACGGGTGGCACAAGTAATCAGAAACTGGGTGACAGCCGATGAGTGAAGCAGCGGAACAGATCATTGGGGGCGTTGAGGATGCCGCCATCCTCATGATGAGTCTTGGCGAGAAGGAGGCGGCCGCGATCCTGCGCCACATGGAACCCAAGGAGGTCCAGCGACTGGGCGAGGCCATGGCCTCCATCACTCATGTGAACAAAGAGAAGATTCATGAGGTGGTAGGCCAGTTCGTGGAAGCGGTGGAAGAGGAGACCGCTCTGGGACTGGACGCCGAGGAGTTCGTCCGCAACACCCTGGTGGAGGCGTTTGGCGTGGAGAAGGCGGCGGCGCTGGTGGACAGGATTCTCACCAAGCCCAACTCCAAGGGAATCGAAACGCTCAAATGGCTGGATGCCAAGGCAATAGCCGAAATCTTCCATCAGGAGCATCCTCAGATCGTGGCCATCGTTCTCTCATATCTGGAAAACGAGCAGGCGGCCGAGGTGCTGAAGAATTTTCCGGCCCGGCGACGGGCTGACATCGTCTATCGCATCGCCACCCTGGATGGCGTGCAGCCCTGCGCCCTGGAGGAACTGGACCGCATTCTGGAAAACCAGTACGCCGGTTGTCTGGGGCTTTCCACCCCGGCCACCGACGGCGTGTCCACCGCCGCCAATATTCTCAATTTTCTCGACCCCGACATCGAAAGCGAAATCAGTGAATACCTCAAGGAGAACGATGCCGAGCTGGCCGAGAAAATCGAGAACAACATGTTCGTGTTCGACAACCTGCTGGACGTGGACGATCGAGGCATCCAGGCGCTGTTGCGCGAGGTCTCTTCCGACATTCTGCTGATCGCGCTCAAGGGCGCCGACGAGGCGGTGAAGGAGAAGATCTTCCGCAACATGTCCCAGCGGGCGGCGGAGATGTTGCGTGACGATCTCGAGGCCAAGGGGCCGGTGCGGCTGAGCGAGGTGGAAGAGGCGCAGAAAGGCATCCTCGCCATAGCCAAGCGGATGGCGGACAACGGAGAGATCGCGCTGGGAGGCAAGGGTGGCGACGAGTTTGTCTGAAAACATGGCGCTCATGGATAGCGGGGGCGGGGTTCGTTCCTGGCAGGCCCCCCTGCTTGGCGACGATGAACTGGCCGCCGGGGAAGCGCCCAAGGAAGAAGAACAGGCGGAAGAGCAGGAAGAGGAGGAAGAAGAGGCGCTCAAACCGCCCACCGCCGAAGAGATCGAGGAGATCCAGCGGCAGGCCTGGAACGAAGGTTATGAGGATGGCCGCAAGGCCGGCCTGGCCGCGGCCGAGCAGGAGTACGCTGGTCGTGTCGAGGCATTGGATCAGGTGCTGCGGGAGATGGCCCGCCCCCTGGACGAACTCGACGACCGCGTGGAGGAAGAGTTGGTGCGGCTGGCCATGGCGGTGGCGCGCCAGCTTGTGCGGCGCGAGGTGAGAACAGACCCCGGTCAGATCGTGGGCGCCATACGGGAAGCAGTCGCCTTGCTGCCCTCCGCCAACGGAGACATTCGTATAGAGCTTCATCCCCAGGACGCCGCCCTGGTGAGAGAACTGTTGCATCTCGAAAACGGAGACGAACCCGCCTGGCGGCTGCTGGAAGATCCCACCCTGAGCCGGGGCGGTTGCCGCGTTCACAACGCCACCTCGCGCATAGACGCAACCCTGGAAAGCCGCATCAACAGAGTAATCGCCGAGGTGCTCGGCGACGAGCGGGCGGGAGGCGCGGCATGAGCGCAACGCCGGGCGAAATGGTTGACCGTCGTCAGGACGCCTGGGCCAGGCGGCTGCGGAAATACCGCGCCCGGGCGGAAAACGCCGTTTCCATGGTGGTGGAAGGGCGGGTGACCCGGGTGGTGGGGCTCACCATAGAG
>JALVUB010000094.1 GCA_027023915.1 Sedimenticola sp. | reverse complement strand
GAGGTAGGTGGGGACGGTCACGGGGTAGCGCGGCTTGGGTCGGGGACTCTCCAGGGCGTGGATCACCCGCTTCAGCACCGCTTCCGGCCCCAGGGTGAAGGGGAGGGCGTCTCCTTTTTTCTGGAGCCGGGCGATCATGTTGCGGTAGCGTTCCTGGTGAACGCTTTTTTCCATCTCCACGTTCTCGATGAATTTGCGGTAGGCGTTCTGGCGGAAACTGCTGCGGATGGGGCCGGGCTGGATGAGAGAGACATGGATATTGCTGCCGGCCAGCTCCAGCCGCAGGGTGTCCGCCAGCCCCTCGAGGGCGAACTTGGAGCAGTTGTAGGCCCCCCGATAGGGCATGGCGGCAAAGCCGAGCACGGAACTGTTGTGAATGATGCGTCCCCCGCCCTGGCTGCGCATCACCGGCAGCACCCGGCAGGTCAACTCATGCCAGCCCAGCAGGTTGGTTTCCAGTTGCGCCCGCAGTACCTCGCGCCCTATGTCCTCCACGGCGCCGGGCTGGCCATAGGCACCGTTGTTGAACAGGGCGTATAGCTTTCCGCCGGTGCGCTGCAAAATACCGTCCACCGCTGCCTGAATGCTGGCCGAATCGTCCAGGTCAAGGCGCAGCGCCTCTTCCAGGCCTTCCCGGCGCAGCCGTTCAACGTCCTCGGCGCGGCGGGCGGTGGCGAAAACCCGATAGCCCCGGCGCGCCAGCCCATGCGCCACATGGTGGCCGATGCCGCTGGAGCAGCCGGTGATGAGAATGGTGGATCGGTCTGGAGGTGGCACGAGCGGCGTTATCCGGGTTGTGGTGAACAGTATTCTACATGCTGTTCAAAGCCCCGGGAGCATGCAAAAAAACGGCCCCGTGCGGGGCCGTTGCCAGCGGGCCGGTCAGTGGCCGCTGTTCTGCTGTTGGTTGTTGTTGGCGGGTGTCTGCTGGGTGGGATAGCTGTAGCCCGGATAGGTGTAAGCGCCGTAGGGGTAGGCGTAGGGATAGGCGTAAGGGTAGTAGCCATACCAGTAGGGCGCGCCGTAGTACGGGCCATAGAGCACCCAGGGGGGCGGATAGTCATACCAGTGATCGTGGTCGTCAAACCAGTCGAAGGGGCCCCACCAGGCGCTTGCCGCGCCTGCCATCAACATACCGCCAGCCAGAACAGCACTGGCAAGAACCTTTTTTGCCTTCATGTCACTGTCCTCCATCAGCGTGTGTGTTGAAGTTCAGCATATGCTTCTATACTGATCTTTCAAAAAAATTATCTCGCCCCGTGGGCGGGTTTCCATTGATCGGGATCAAGGGAATGCCTGAAAAATTCACGCCTGAATTTCTCAGGCGGCTGCTATTCTTGCTACCTGTTGGCGTTTTCACGGATTTCAAGTTCCATGCTGGAATATGTCTTTTTCCATCAGGCCCCCTGTGACCGTTTTCTGCAATTTTTGCGGGAAGAAGGGGTGGACGCGGAAGCCACCGCCGAAGAAGGCACCTGGGAGGTCCGGGTTCCCGAGGGGTTGCCGGAAGCATTGTCCGAACGTGTCGAATCCTTGTATGACGAGCTGTTGGAGATGGATCAACAGCTGCATGAGCGGGAAGCGCCGGCGGAGGAGTATCACACCGCCGGCGTGGTGCTGAATCTCAAAAACGGGGAGACTGTTTATGCCCAGGTGGAGCCGGCGCTGCTCTCCAGAATCATGAGCGTGCTCACGCCGGAAGAGTTTGGACGGGTTGTTAATGCCATTGTCGATGCGGTTGAAAATCCCGACCCCCGCACCATGTGCCAGCGGATGCGCGACAAGGCTACAGAAAACTGAAGCAGGGGCTCTGTTGGCCGTCGCAGGGCCTGACCCTGTGGTCATAGAGCCAGGAGAGCCTCTCCGGCGTGCCCATCTCCTCCGTGGCGCCTGCCCGCCATTCACCATCGCCTCTCAGCAGCAGCAGCTTGTCGCAAAAGGCCATGGCCAGGTTGATGTCGTGCAGAACCACCACCATCGCGCGCCCCGGGGAGGTGAATCTCTCCTTCAGCAGTTTTAGAAGGGCGACCTGCTGGCCCGGATCGAGATGGTTGCTGGGTTCATCCAGCAGCGCCAGCCGGGGGTTTTGGGTCAGCAGAACCGCGACCTCCATCCGTTGACGCTCGCCGCCGGACAAGGTCGCGGGATCGCGTTCCGCCAGCTCATCCAGCGCAACCGTCCGCAATGATTGCCAGGCGATCTCCAGATCCCGCGCCGTCTCCCATCCGAAGGTGCCCAGATGGGGAT
>JALVUB010000093.1 GCA_027023915.1 Sedimenticola sp. | reverse complement strand
AAGATCATCATGATGAATTTCTGGGCCAGTTGGTGCGCGCCCTGCCAATATGAGATTCCGGAGTTCGTCCAGTACCAGGAGAAATATCGTGACAAGGGATTGCAGTTCGTCGGCATCGGCGTGGATCAGAAACAGAAGTTGGCCAACGTGGCCCGCAGCCTGGGGGTGAACTACCCGGTGCTGGTGGTTGATCCTTCTTCCGCCGGTCCCCTGCTCACCCGGTGGGGCAATACCAGTGGTATCATTCCCTATACTGTGGTTATCGCAAAAGACGGTCGCATCAAATATATCCATCGCGGTCAATTCGACGATGAGGCCTTTCAGAATTATGTGGCGCCGTTGCTAAAGTGAGTTCCGTTCGGCGAATTACCTTCCGGCGGCTTCTGCTGCTTTCCGGCCTGCTGCTGTTCATGCAGATGGTGGTGTTGTTGCACCACCACCAGGCAGCTGGCGGGCACAACGGCGTCTGTCTTCAGTGTCAGGTGCTGGACCAGTATTCCAGCACTGTTCCCACCCAGGGCGTGATCCTACCGCGTCGGATCGCACGGCGAGCCGTTGCTGTTTTCTCATCGCCCACGCCGTCGCGCCAGCGCCCGCTGCGGGCAACGCCGTCGCGCGCGCCGCCATTTCTCTTCCGTTGAAACATGAAACGTCGGTGCCGTCGGCGCCGGTATTTTTCTGTCTGTTCCAGCGAGGAGAGGAATTATGTCCGGAATCAGGATTCCCCTCGCCGTTCTGGCTGCCTGCCTGTGCCTGCCGGCGTGGGGGGCGGACCAGTCGGCAGAGATCGAACAACTGAAACAACAGCTCAAGGCGCTGCAAAAGAACTATCAGGCGCAGATTACGGCGCTGCAAAAGCGCATCGATCAGTTGGAGGCGCGTCAGGCGGCACAGCCTGCGCCGCCGCCCGCCCAGCCTGCGGAGCAGCAGCGTGTCAATGCCTTCAACCCGGCCATTTCGGTGATTCTCAATGGCCGCTATCAGGCGTTTCGTCGCGACACCGGCGGCGCCATTGCCGGCTTCTCGCCGCCTGCGGAGGCTTCGCCGGGAAGTCAGGGCTTTTCATTGGGGGAATCAGAGGTCAATCTGCAAGCCAATGTGGATGACCGTTTTTTCGGCAACTTCACCGCCACCCTGGCGGACGAAGGCGGCAACACCACCATTGGCGTGGAAGAGGCCTGGTTGCAGACCCTCACCCTGCCCTACGACCTTACTCTTAAAGCAGGCCGTTTCCATTCCGCCATCGGCTACATGAACGAGCGTCACACCCATACCGACGACTTCGCCGACCGGCCACTGCCATACCGTGTGTTTCTGAACAACGCCTATCTGGATGACGGCTTGCAGTTGCGCTGGCTGGCGCCCACCGACACCTTTGTCGAATTCGGCGGCGAGCTGATGCGCGGTGCCCAGTTTCCGGTGGGCGGCTCGGCCCACAACGGCGTGGGGGCCTGGAGCCTTTTCCTACACGCCGGCGACGACTATGACGAGAGCAACAGCTGGCTGGCCGGTATCTCCTGGCTGTCGGCAGAGCCGCGGAATCGCGACACCGGGGCGGGTGATCTGTTCACCGGCAGCAGCGATCTGGTTATTGCCGACTTGGTCTGGAAATGGGCGCCCAACGGCAACCCCTACCGTCACAACGCGGTGCTCCAGGGTGGTCTTTTCTGGCGCCACGAAAAGGGCAACTTCCAGCCGGTTGGCAAGACATGGCTGTCCTACGACAAACACCAGTATGGCTGGTACGCACAGGCGGCCTATCAGTTCATGCCCGCGTGGCGGGTGGGGATGAGGGGTTCCGGGTTGCACGCCCAGAACCCCGGTGCCCTGTTCGCCGGCACCGCGCTGGACCGCCAGGGGCATGATCCCTGGGAGGTCTCCTTCATGGTGGACTGGAGCCACAGTGAGTTCAGTCGTCTGCGTTTGCAGCTCACCCACGACGAGTCGCTGCCGCTCAGCGACGATCGCGTGATTCTGCAATACATCGCCAGCCTGGGCGCCCATGGCGCTCATGAATTCTGAGGAGGCCGTGATGAAAAAGTCACTGTTGTTTGTTGTTCTTCTGCTTGGCCTGTCGGCTGGGGTGCAGGCCGCCACCCGTATCTTCGCCTGCGAACCCGAATGGGGCGCCCTGGCGCGCGAGATCGGCGGCGAGGATGTGAGGGTCACCGTGGCCACCACTGCCTTGCAGGACCCTCACCATGTGCAGGCGCGCCCCAGCCTCATTGCCCGACTGCGCCGCGCCGACCTGCTCATCTGCAGCGGTGCCGATCTGGAGATCGGCTGGCTGCCGGTGCTGCTGCGCCGGGCTGCCAACGCCCGGGTGCAGCCGGGGCAGCCCGGCTATCTGGAAGCGGCTTCAGCGGTGCCACTGCTGGAGCGTCCCGCGCGGCTGGACCGGGCCCAGGGCGATGTCCATCCCCAGGGCAATCCCCATATTCAGACCGATCCCCGCAACATCCTGCCGGTGGCGCGTCTGCTGGCCCAGCGGCTGGCCGAGGTGGATGCGTCTCACGCGGCGGACTACCAGCGCAGGCTGGCCGACTTCACCCAGCGCTGGCAGCAGGCATTGGCGCGCTGGGACAAACAGGGCCAGCCGCTGCGCGGCATGCCCATCGTGGTGCAGCATGATGGTTGGGTCTATCTGGAACACTGGCTGGGGCTGAAAAGGGTGGCCACCCTGGAACCCAAGCCCGGGGTGCCGCCCAGCAGCGCCGATCTGGCCGCCGTGTTGCAGCGGGTTCGCCAGACGCCGGTGAAGGCGGTGATCCGCGCCGCCTATCAGGACGACCGTCCCGCCCGCTGGATGGCCCAACGGGCGGGCATTCCCGAGCTGGTGCTCCCTTTCACCGTGGGCGGCGACGACCGTTCAGGCGATCTGTTCAAGCTCTACGACCGCACCCTTGAGCTGCTGCTTTCGGTGAACAGGCCATGAACGGGCTGATCGACTGGTCGGTGGTGGGGCCGCCCTTCGTGGCGGGCCTGCTGGTGCTCGCCACCCATGTGCTGCTGGGCCGGGAGGTGCTGCGGCGCGGCATCATCTTCATCGACCTGGCGGTGGCGCAAATCGCCGTGCTGGGCGTGGTGGTTTCCCAACTGCTGGGGCTGCCCGAGGGCGGCTGGGCCACTCAGGGCGCCGCCTTCGTCGCGGCTCTCGCCGGCGCCCTGCTGCTGCACGGTTTCGAACGCTTCTGGCCACAGCGGCAGGAAGCCCTCATCGGCATCAGCTTCGTGCTGGCCGCCACCGGCAGCCTGGTGGCCAGCGCCGGCAACCCCCACGGCGCCGAGCATCTCCAGGAACTGCTCAGCGGCCAGCTTCTCTGGGTGACCTGGAGCCAGATCGGCTGGATCGCCGGGCTCTATGCCCTGATTCTTGTCATCTGGCGTTGGCTGGGCCACCAGGGGCGGCGCTTCTACCTGCTCTTCGCCCTGGCGGTTACCGCCTCGGTGCAGGTGGTGGGCGTCTATCTGGTCTTCGCCAGCCTCATCATCCCCGCCCTGGCGGGGCTGCGACTGCCCCCCGCCAAAGGCGTGCCCCTGGGCTATCTGGTGGGGGCGCTGGCCTATGGCGGCGGGTTGCTCTTCTCCTCCATGTATGACCTGCCGGCGGGGCCGGTGGTGGTCTGGCTGCTGGCGGTGACGGCCGTGCTTGCGGCGGCTTTGGCCCGGCGGTTGCAGGGTGATCAGTCGTCAGATTGAGTTTCCTTTTTTGTCATAAGGTGACATGGAGGGGCAGTGCGCTGCTCGACCAGTGCATGATGCCGGCCTTTCGGTCGGTGAAAAACTTTTGTTTTTTCCTTGTTGAACAAGGGCTTTTGTCGAGTCTTTTAAGGCTTGTTAATATTGGCATGCCTATTGCTTAATAGGGCGGTACAGTCTCCAGTCGGAGCTGGTTTGCAGAAATCCAACGATTACCAGTGAGGAAATGAAAATGAAAAAACAAACCGGTTTTACCTTGATCGAACTGATGATCGTGGTGGCGATCATCGGCATCCTGGCGGCCATTGCCATTCCGGCTTACCAGGATTACACCATCCGCGCCCAGGTGTCCGAAGGCCTGAACCTGGCGGCCGGCGCCAAGACGGCGTTGGCGGAGTATTATAACAACACGGGCTCTTTTCCTCCGAGCAACGCAACGGCTGGCTTGGCCAGCGCTTCATCGATCGCGGGCAATTATGTGTCCAGTGTTAATGTGGGTACAACCACTGGGCAGATCACCATTACTTACGGCAAGAATGCGAACAGTGCAATAAGTGGTTCGACTCTTGTCTTGTCTGCTGTTACCAGCAATGGTGGCGCGGTTTCGTGGGTCTGTAAGCCAGGGGCTACTAATGGTATCAACACCAAGTACGTTCCCACGAACTGTCGCTGATACATAACAAGGGGGGGTTACCCCCCCCCTTTTTTTTTTCAATAAGATATTGCGGGGGATGGCCTTGATTCTTTATTTGAAAAAAAGGCCAAGGTTTCAAATCTTTTGAAAAATCATGATCTAGGGATGGGGGGCAGAGATGCAAAGAGGCTTTACATTGATAGAGTTGATGATCGTGGTGGCGATCATCGGCATTCTGGCGGCTATTGCCATTCCAGCATACCAGGATTACACGATCCGTTCGCAGATCGCGGAAGGCATTGATATCAGTTACCGGATCAAGACGGCCCTGGCGGAATATTATGCCAATACGGGGAAGTTTCCCTCCAGCAACGCTTCCGCGGGCCTGGTTTCCGCTGGTAGCATTCAAGGAAACTATGTGACCGGCCTGGATGTTGGTTCGACGCCGGGTGTTATTTCCATAAGCTATGGCAACCATTCCAATTCCAAGATTTTTGGGGGCCATATATTGATTTCCGCCGTCACCTCCGTTTCCGGGGCTGTCAATTGGACCTGTAAGTCCAGCGATATAGATGGTCGTTATCTGCCATCCAGTTGTCGTTAGTGATGATGCTGGTGTTTGACGCCGGTCATTTTTGTCAACTCATTTGCTGATGGGCGCTCGCGCCCTTTCTTTTTGCCGTTGGCAGTGGCTTCTGTTGGCGGCAATCCTCCTGGTTGCCTGGGGTGCATACCATCCCGGTTTGTCGGGCGGGTTCTTGTTTGACGATTTCGTCAACATTCTTGAATATCCTCCCTTCCGTCATATTCCCTCCACTTTGTCCGGATGGTGGGAGCTGGCGACCTCAATGAACGCGGGGCCCACCCACCGGCCGTTGGCCATGCTCAGTTTGGGGTTGCAGGTGAAGTTCACCGCCTTTGATCCCAGGCCACTTAAAGCCTTCAATTTGATGGTTCACCTGCTCAACGGGGTGCTGCTTTTTTTGTTGGTTCGCCGCCTGGCGGCTTTTCTGCGGGAGTTCCGCCAACTGGATGTTATCGGCGGTGCCGGTGGTCTGGCGCTGGCCGTGTCCGCCGCCTGGCTGCTTTCCCCGATCAATCTGAGTACCGTTTTGTACGTTGTGCAAAGAATGGAGATCTTTGCCTTTTTGATGACCTTGTTGGGGTTGTTGGGTTATCTGCGTGGCCGGCGGTTGATGCTGGCTGGGGAAAGAAAAGGCGTTGCTTATTGTTGGGGAAGCCTTGTTGTCTCCACTTTTTTGGGAAGTTTGTTCAAGGAAAGCGCGCTGTTGACCCCGCTTTATGCCTTTTTGATCGAGTGGGTGGTTCTTGATTTTCGTTCGATTGGTGGAGGGAAAGAAAGAAAGCTGGTATGGCTCTATGCAATATTGCTAGGGCTGCCCTTGTTCGTTGGTGGAGTGTGGCTGTTTCTTCATCTGTCGAAGGATTATGAGGGGCGAAGTTTTACCCTGTCAGAAAGGTTGTTGACCGAATTTCGGGTTTTATGGAGTTACGTGGGGTGGATACTTTTCCCACGCCTTCGCAGCCTGGGGTTCCATCACGATGACTATGCGGTATCCCGGGGCTTGTTGGCTCCGTTAACGACCTTGCCCGCGCTCGTTGGCTGGATATTGGTGATTGTGGTCGCCATGGTGTTGCGGCGGCGTCAAGCCGGGCTTGTTCTTGGTGTGCTTCTGTTCCTCGCCGCGCATCTGCTGACGGCTACCATTGTTCCCTTGGAGCTGGTTTTCGAGCATCGGAACTATCCCGCGTCTCCCTGGTTGTGGCTTGGGTTGTTTTCCGTGGCCCTTGACCGACGGCTGCCCATTGGCGAGGTCAGGGTGGTGGCTGTCGCCGGGCTGATATTTCTCGGGGCCGGTTTGACCGCCATCAGGGCGGCCTACTGGGGTGACCCCTTGCTGTTCGCCACCACCACTGCTTCCTGGCATCCGAAGTCGCCGCGGGCCAACTATCTGGTGGCCGATGTTTTACTACGTTACCTGATAAAAAGCCCCCATGATCCCCGCCTGGGGATTGCGTTTACGGCGCTGGAAAAAGCCGCGAGCCTTCCAAATTCCGGCTTGATTCCCGCGCAAGCGGCTGTTTGGGCGATTGCCCGTTTTGGTGGCGATGACAAACCCTGGTGGCGAATGATGGAGAAACGTGTTCAGGGGCGATTGTCATCAGCGGATCGAAACGCCCTTCACGCCATTGTCGTCTGCCTCAACAAACAGCCCAAGTGCGCCTATGACCGAAAGCAGGTGGGGCGGTTGCTGGCTTTGGCGCAAAAAAGCCATCCTGATGATGCGATGCTTGTCAATATGAGGGCCGATTATGCCTTGAACAGCCTCCACGATTTCGGTTTGGGGATGAAGCTGTTGCAGCGGGCGGTGTCGCTGCAACCGGTTAATAAACAGTTTTGGGCCAATTTGACGGAGCTTTTCCTGGCCTTGAAAGACAGGGAAAAGGCGGCGTATTCCCTTGAACGGCTTTGGGAACTGGACAGGCATGGTTGGTCCTGGTCGAGAAGGAGGCGGCTTGTCGCCCGCTTTCGTGAAGTGTTTGGTGTCTCCTGGAAGAGCCCTTACCTGGTGCGCTGATGAACGCCCCTCGCTTGCTGAGAATGCCGGTCTTCTGGATGGGATTGGTGCTGGCGGCTGCCGGTTGGGCGTATTTTCCAGGGCTGACGGGAACCTTTCTTTTTGATGACTGGAAGAACCTGGAACTGATCGCCCAGGCGGGCCGGCTGGACAATCTTCACAACCTGCTCGATTACCTTCTATCCGGTTTTGCTTCCCCTCTGGGCCGCCCGGTTGCCATGGCCAGTTTTCTCTTCGATGCCAGAAGCTGGCCGGCGCCACCGTTCCATTTCAAGGCCACCAACGTGGCCATTCACCTGCTCAACGGGCTGCTGTTGTACCGGCTTCTGCTTGCACTGCCGGAGATCGCGGAGCGGGACAAAAGCGAATCCTGGAAGCCGGCCCTTCTGGCAGCCGCTCTTTGGTTGCTTCATCCACTCTGGGTCTCCAGCGTGCTCTACGTGGTGCAACGCATGACGCTGTTGGCCGCTACCTTTGTATTGCTTGCGTTGTTGTCCTATGTGAAGGCCCGCCACGCGCTTGCCGTGGGCAGGCCGGCGATGGCCGGTGTCCTGCTGTGGGGCGTTTTTGGGCTGGTGGGCATCATGGGCGTGCTTTCCAAGGAGAATGCGGCCTTGTTGCCGCTTTTTGTCGTGGTTATTGACCTGGCTCTTTTCAACCGAGGTTCGCCGTCCGTTCAACCTCGATGGGTCCACCTTTGGCGGTGGCTTTATATCCGCCTGCCAATGATGCTCTTGTTGATCTATCTGGCTGGCAGGATACCGGAGTTGTTCAGCGGCCAACCATTGCGAGACGGCTATACCGCCGGTGGGCGCTTTCTTACCCAGGGGCGGGTTGTTGTCCACTATTTATCGCAATTATTAATTCCCGCGACTCACAGCAGCGGCTTGTTCAGCGACCAGATTTCTGCTTCAAAAAGCCTGTTGCAACCGCTTTCCACATTGTGGGGGTGGCTGGCTGTTCTGGCTTTGGCGGCGTGGGGATGGAGGCAAAGAGATAGAAGGCCATTGCTGGCGTTGGGGATTCTGTTTTTCCTTGCCGGCCACCTTTTGGAGTCTACCGTGGTTCCGTTGGAACTGGCGTTTGAACATCGAAATTACCTGCCGGCGATATTCCTGTTCGCCTGGCCGGCGGGTTGGTTGACTATGCCAGGACAACCCGGCCGACGTTGGCTGGCTGTTTTCGTGGTGGCGGTTTTTGCGCTTTCCACCTGGTCGCGGGCCAATCTTTGGGGAAAACCTTTCCAGCAGGCACTTGTCTGGTATCAAGAGGCACCTGATTCCATTCGGGCTCAGGTGTTGCTGGCGGGACGCTGGCTGGAAACCGGAAACCGGGAGGCTGCCGAAAAGCTGTTGCGTAACGCTGTTCGGCAGCAAAAACCCAACCCTGCCGCACTGATATCCCTGGCGCGGTTGCAGTGCAACCGGAACGGTATCGATGCCGATGTAAAACAGAAGCTGTCTCTTTTGATCGCGAAGGTTAATTCCAGCCCGGTAAGAAGGTATCAGGTGGAGCAGGCTCTGGCATTGCTTGCTTCAGGAAGATGTCGAGGGCTGGATGATGATGCCGTGCTTCGGTGGATCGACCAGGGGTTGAGGAAGGCCCAGGGCAACAAGCCATGGGCTGTCATGTTGCTTTCCCAACGGGCAAGCATGGCTTTGCGGAAACATCGACCAGATGCGGCATGCCGTGACTACAGGGAAGTGGTGAGACTGATTCCCCGGGAAGAAGCGATTTTGAAGACTTCCGCCATTCTCGCCAGTCATGGCGCGTTGGATTGTGCTTTGAAAATCCTTTCCACAAAGGCGTCACACCTCGATTTCTGGTTTATTCGCAGCAGTCGTGATCTGCGTCGCTACTGGCTGGAGCAGAGCGGTTATTACCGTCATGAAAGAGAAGTGCTGCGCAACCAGATAACAGAAGACATGCGGCGCTCTCCGGCGGGGTTACCTGTTGAATCCAGGACAAGTACAATGCCCCACCTTTCCCGATAAATTCCTGCCCCATGCTGGAAGTGGTCAACCTGCAATGCACGCGAGGCGACAGGCGTCTGTTCAGTGGCGTTGCCTTTGAATTGTTGCCGGGCGAACTGCTGCATCTGCATGGTCACAACGGCAGCGGCAAAACCACGCTCATGCGCGCCCTCTGCGGCTTGGTGACGCCCACGGAGGGGGAGGTGCGTTGGCGGGGCGAGCCCATTCGGGCGCGGCGCGATGAGTATCATGCCGAGCTGCTCTATCTGGGGCACAAGAACGGCATCAAGGACGACCTGACCGGCATAGAGAACCTGCGCGCCGCCTGCCGCCTGTCCGGCCATCCCATCGACGAGCGCCGGGCGTGGGAGGTGCTGGAGCGCATGGGGCTGCGCGGCCATGAGGATCTGCCCTCAAGGGTGCTTTCCCAGGGGCAGCAGAAGCGGGTGGCGCTGGCGCGGCTGCTGGTGAGCAAGGCCCGGCTCTGGCTGCTGGACGAGCCGTTCGTGGGCCTGGATGTGGCGGCGGTGGCGCTGCTCCAGGCGGTGATCCGCGAGCACGTGGCCGGCGGCGGCCTGGTGGTGCTCACCACTCACCAGGAGGTGGAGCTCACCTCGGGGAAGGTGAAGCGCCTGAAGCTGGGGTGGAAGAAGGACGGCCATGTTTGACAGCTTTTTCGCCATCGTTGTCAGAGACCTGCTGCTGGCCATGCGCCGGCGCAGCGACGTGCTCACCACGCTGTTTTTCTTTGTCATCGTGGTGAGCCTCTTTCCCCTGGGCATCGGCCCGGATCTGGATACCCTGCGGCTCATCGCGCCGGGCGTGTTCTGGGTGGCGGCGCTGCTGGCGTCAATG
>JALVUB010000092.1 GCA_027023915.1 Sedimenticola sp. | reverse complement strand
ATGCTGGAAGCCAAGGAAAAGGATCTGATGGCGGTCTGAAACCGTCGGACCGGATGTCCTCCAACCCCTTTCCTCCAGATCGGATACCCCACCACGTCGCGATCATCATGGATGGCAACGGCCGCTGGGCGCGGGCCCGTGGCAAGCCGCGCCATGCTGGTCACCGCGCCGGCGTGGAATCGGTGCGACGGGTTATCGAGGCCTGTGGCAAGCGGGGCGTGAAGGTGCTCTCCCTTTTCGCTTTCTCCAGCGAGAACTGGCGGCGTCCGGAAACCGAGGTGAAGTTGCTCATGGAGCTTTTCTTCACCGCGCTCAATCGTGAGATCAAGCGCCTGGTTCGAAGTAATGTGCGGTTGCGCATCCTTGGAGATGTGAGCGCCTTTTCCGACCGGCTCCAGGCGTTGATCCAAAAGGGCGAGCAGGCGACCGCGGAAAATGACGGCCTGTTGTTGCAGGTGTGCGCCAATTATGGTGGTCGTTGGGACATTACCCAGGCGGCCCGCCGGCTTGCCGGGGAGGTTCAGGCCGGTCGTCTCGATGCCGCGGATATTGACGAGGAACGGCTGGCCGGCGCGCTCTCCTTTGCCGGCGTGCCCGATCCTGATCTGCTGATCCGTACCGCCGGCGAGCAGCGCATCAGCAACTTCATGCTCTGGCAGTGCGCCTACACCGAACTTTATTTCACCGAGATACTCTGGCCCGATTTTGACCAAGCGGCCCTGGACCAGGCGCTGGCCGACTATGCCAGGCGCCAGCGCCGGTTTGGGCGCGTGCCCGAGGAAGAGGAGGGCTGAATGCTCGGCTACCGGCTGCTCACCGCCCTGGTGCTCATTCCGCTGGTGGTGCTGGCGGTGTTCCGACTCTCCAATCCCGCTTTTGCCCTGGCCTCGACGCTGGTGCCCCTGGCGGGCATCTGGGAACTGACCACATTGGCCGGCCTGGAGGGCAAAGGCTGGCGGCTGGCGGTGGTGGCCGCTGGCGCGCTTCTGCTGATGGTGCTGTGGCGGTTCGGTGCCACTGTTTGGGCCGATGGGCTGTTGTTGGCGTTGGGCGGCTGGTGGTTGGTGAATCTGATCGTGTTGCTCTCCGGGCGCGTGGAGCCGCGTTCCTTTACCGGTCTGCGGGTCGTTCGTCTGCTGCTCGGATTGCTGTTTCTCAGCGGCGCCTGGCTGGCGCTGGTGCGTCTGCATCAGTTGCCCAACGGGCCGGTGCTGGTGCTCTTTGTGCTGGCTTTGGTCTGGGTGGCCGACAGCGCCGCCTATTTTGCCGGTCGTGCCCTGGGCAGGCATAAACTGGCCCCCCATATCAGTCCGGGGAAAACGATGGAAGGCGCGGGGGGCGCTTTGGCCGGAGCCGCGCTCTTTTCCCTGTTGGGCCATTACATGGGCTGGTTGCCCCTGAATGCTTTTTCCGCCCTGTTGTTGGGCGTGGCCACGGCGGCGGTTTCCGTGGGCGGTGACCTCTGGGAAAGCCTGCTCAAACGGGAGCGGGGGGTGAAGGACAGTGGCAGCCTGCTGCCCGGTCACGGCGGTGTGCTCGACCGGGTGGACAGTCAGATTGCCGCCTTGCCCTTTTTTCTGGCGGGGCTGATGATTCTGGGAGTCGGCTGATGAAGGGCGTCGCTGTTCTTGGTTCAACCGGCTCCATCGGGCGCAGTACCCTCGACGTGATCGAACGCCATCCCGACCGTTACCGGGTGGTGGCGCTGGCGGCCAACCGTGATGTTGAAGGAATGTTGGCTCAGTGTCGGCGCCACAGGCCCGATTTGGCCGCCATGGCGGATACGCAGAGCGCCGAGTCATTGCGAGAGGCCGTGGCGGCCGAGGGGCTGCCCACCAAGGTGGTTGCTGGGGAAGAGGGGCTGGCGCGGGCCGCCACCCATCCCGAAGTCGATCAGGTAATGGCGGCCATCGTGGGTGCCGCTGGCTTGCCGCCGACCCTTGCGGCGGTACGGGCCGGCAAGCGCATTCTTCTGGCCAACAAGGAATCGCTGGTGGTGTCGGGCGCCCTCTTCATGGAAGAAGTGAAAAAGGCTGGTGTGGAGGTGCTGCCCATCGACAGCGAGCACAACGCCATCTTTCAATGCCTGCCGGCAGGCGCAAGAGGGGCCCTGGCCGAGCACGGTATCTCCCGCATACTGCTCACCGCATCGGGCGGCCCTTTTCGCACCCTGGCGGCGGACGCGCTTGAAAAGGTGACGCCGGAGCAGGCCTGCGCCCACCCCAACTGGAGCATGGGTCGAAAGATTTCGGTGGATTCCGCCACCCTCATGAACAAGGGTCTTGAGGTGATCGAGGCGCACTGGCTGTTCGGCGCCATGCCGGAGCAGATACAGGTGGTGGTGCATCCGCAAAGCGTGATTCATTCCATGGTGCAATATGTGGATGGTTCGGTGCTGGCCCAGCTCGGAAATCCCGACATGCGAACCCCCATCGCCCATGCGCTGGCCTGGCCGGAGCGCATGGAGTCCGGTGTGGAGCCCTTGGACCTGTTCCAGGTGGCGCGGCTCGATTTCGAGCCGCCGGACATGGCGCGCTTCCCTTGCCTTGGCCTGGCTTTTGAGGCGGTGAATGCGGGAGGCACCGCCCCCGCTGTTCTCAATGCGGCAAACGAGGTGGCGGTGGAAGCCTTTCTTCAGGAGCGCATCGGGTTTACCACCATTCCACGCATCATCGAGCAGGTGTTGGCGCGCCAGAATCCGCAAGCCGCCGATTCCCTGGAAACCTTGTTGGAGGCCGACCGCCATGCCCGGGTTCTGGCCTGGGAAGCGGTGGAGCGGAACGGCTGATGGAGGCGCTTGCGCTGAAAATATTCGGCTTTCTGCTGGCGCTCGGCATTCTGGTGACAGTGCACGAGTTCGGCCACTTTTGGGTGGCGCGCCGGCTTGGTGTAAAGGTGTTGCGCTTCTCCATCGGCTTCGGCAAGCCTTTGATCAGGTGGCGCCGCAAGGGTGACGAGACCGAATACGTCATCGCCGCCATTCCCCTGGGCGGTTATGTGAAGATGGTGGACGAGAACGAAGGAGAGGTGCCCGAGGCCGATCTGCCGCGCGCGTTCAACCGCAAGCCCCTGTGGGTTCGGGCGCTGGTGGTCATGGCCGGGCCGGGCTTTAATCTCTTGTTTGCGGTGTTGGCTTTCTGGGCGGTGCTGGTGTTGGGCGAAACCGGTCTGCGCCCCCTGGTGGGAGAGGTTCAGCCCGGCTCTCCCGCACAAAGTGCCGGATTCCGTCCCGGTGATGAGATTCTCCGGGTCAATGGCGAGGAGACGCCCACCTGGAGCGAAGTGCTCTATCGCTTTGCCGCGGCCTCCGCCGCAGGCGATGCCATCCGCTTTCAGGTGCGGGAGAAAAGTGGGGTGGAGACCGAACGGTTGTTGCCTCACGATGTCCTCGGCGATCTTGCAGAGGTCAAGAATCCTTTGAAGTCTCTTGGGCTGACACCGGAACTGCCCCGGGTGCCGGCCGTTGTGGGCAAGGTGATGCCGGGTGAGCCGGCGGCTGAGGCGGGGTTGAAGCCAGGTGACCGGGTGCTGTCGGTGGACGGGAAACAGGTGGATGACTGGGTGGCCTGGGTGGAGATCATTCGGGCCCGTCCGGGCAAGATGTTGCACACACTGGTGGAGCGGGATGGCCGTCGGCTCACGTTGGATATCGTTCCCAAGCCGATCACCACGGAAGAGGGCAAGATCATCGGGCGCATCGGTGCCGCCAGCCAACCCCGGCCGGAATTGTGGCGGCGCTACCGGGTGGAGTATTCACTGGGGCCCCTGGCGGCGGTGCCGCGTGCCTTTCACCGCACCTGGGAATTTTCGGCTCTGACCCTGGAAGTAATGTGGCGCATACTCACCGGCAGGGCTTCGCTCAAGAATCTGGGCGGGCCCATCACCATGGCGGATGCCGCCGGCGCGGCGGTGAGCGCGGGCTTGGTCTATTTTCTCAAGCTGCTGGCGGTTATCAGCGTCAGCCTGGGCGTTTTCAACCTGTTGCCGGTGCCCGTTCTGGACGGCGGACACCTGCTTTACTACCTGTATGAGGGGATAACCGGGCGGCCGCCCTCGGAGGAGATTCTGGCACGGGCGCAGCAATTCGGCATGGCGTTGCTGCTGGCGCTGATGGTGTTGGTTTTCTATCAGGATATCCTGAGACTCACAGAGTAGGTGGCGCCCGCGTGTTTCCCCGATATAATACGCGCTCACCGAATATGAGGGGTTTCCCTTACGCCATGCGCGTCTTGCCCAGAATCCTGCTCTCTCTTTTGCTGGTATTGGCCTCCGGCATGGCCAGTGCCTTTGTGGCCAAGGATATCCGCGTGGAGGGGTTGCAGCGGATTTCGGCGGGCACTGTCTTCAACTACCTCCCCGTGCGTCCGGGCGATGATGTCAATGCCGGCAATGTTCCGCAGATCGTCCGCGCGCTCTACAAGACCGGCTTCTTCAAGGATGTGAGACTCTGGCGAGAGGGGGATGTACTGGTGATCGATGTGCTGGAGCGCCCATCGGTGGCCCGCATCGATATCAGCGGTAACAAGTCCATCAAGACCAAGGATCTGAAGAAGGGGCTCAAGCAGGCGGGGCTGGCGGAAGGGCGCACTTTCAACCGCTCGCTGTTGGCCAAGATCGAGCAGGAGCTGCGGCGCCAGTATTTCAACCAGGGGAAATACGGAATCGAGCTGAAGACGAGGGTTTCCCCCCTTGAGCGCAACCGGGTCGCCATAAGTATTGATATCGTCGAGGGCAAGACCGCCCGCATCCGCGGCGTCAGCATCGTCGGCAACAAGAGCTTCAGCGACAAGCAGTTGTTGAAGCTGTTCAAGTCGCGCCCCGGTGGATGGCTCTCCTGGCTTACCAAGGAAGACCGATATTCAAGACAAAAACTGGCAGGTGACCTGGAGGCACTGAAGTCTTTCTACCTTGATCGGGGGTACCTCAAGTTCAAGGTCAATTCCACCCAGGTCTCTTTGTCGCCCGACAAAAAGGACATATACATCACCATCGACGTGGATGAGGGCGATGTCTATACCCTCAGCGACATTCGCATCACGGGTAACTTGGTGGTTGATGCGGCTGAATATTTTCCACTTATCCACCTCCACCGGGGTCAGCCTTTCTCCCGCCGGGCCGTGGTGGACAGCACCGATCGCATCACCGCCAAGCTGGCGGAGATGGGCTACGCCTTTGCCAACGTCAACAACATTCCCGAGGTGGACGAAGAGAAGAAGAGGGTCTCCATCACTTTCTATCTTGATCCTGGCAAAAGGGTCTATGTCCGCCGAATCATCATCAAGGGCAACACCCGCACCCGGGATCGGGTGATCCGCCGGGAGATGCGCCAGATGGAGAGCGCCTGGCTCTCCACCACCAAGCTGAAACTTTCACGTGAACGGATCATGCGCCTGGGTTTTTTCAAGGATGTTAACCTGGAGACGCCGGCGGTTCCCGGCACCACCGACATGGCCGACGTGGTGGTGACGGTGAAGGAGAAGCCCTCCGGCTCCCTGGCGGGCGGTATCGGCTACAGCCAGGTTCAAGGGATAAGTTTTACCGCCAGCATCAGCGAAGACAACTTTCTGGGAACCGGCAAGAAGGTCGTCGCCGCGGTCAATACTTCCAAGTACAACAGTCGCTATCAGCTCTCTTATTTCAATCCCTATGCCACCATCAATGGGGTGAGCCGCGGTTACAACCTGAGCTACCAGAAAACCAATTTCAAAGAGCTCAACATCTCCAGCTACAGCACCAACCGTTCCGAGGCATCGGTCACCTACGGCGTGCCCATCAGCGATTTCAACCGTTTGACGGGAACTTTCGGTCTCGAATGGATAGATCTGTTTCAAGGCACTGGGGCGCCCATCGAGATCCAGGACTTCGTGGCTCGGGAAGGTGATCGCTATTTCAATCTCAGGGCCACCTTCGATTGGAGTCACGATTCGCGGGATAGCGCCATCTTCCCCACCAGCGGCACCCGTCATACCGCTACCTTTACCCTGACGCTTCCCGGCAGTGATCTCCAGTTCTACAAGTTCTATTACACCTTCCGCCATTACACGCCCTTGTACCGCAAGCTGGTCTTCGCCACCAAGGCCGATCTTGGATTCGGTGGCGGTTACGGCAAGACTGGAGGGCTGCCGTTCTTCGAACACTATTTTGCCGGCGGTATCGGTGATGTGCGGGGTTTCCGCACCAATACGCTGGGGCCCAAGGATGACCTGGGTATTGGCAATCCTTTTGGCGGTAACCGCAAGCTTGCGGGCGGAATCGAGCTGTATATGCCACCGCCCTACAAAAAGTTCGAGAAAACCCTGCGCCTTTCGGCTTTTCTGGACGCGGGCAATGTCTTTAAGGACAAGATAAAATGGAGTGGAATACGCTATTCCGCGGGGGTAGGGTTGACTTGGTTGTCGCCGATGGGCGCGCTTACCATAAGTTATGGGGTGCCGCTCAACGACAAGCCGGGAGACCAGATTGAACGGTTTCAGTTCAGTTTGGGGTCGGTATTTTGAGGAAACGGGGTCTTCGCATCCGTCAAGATTTCCAGAGATCCTTGCTTAGATGAAGGAGTGAAACACCAGTGAACAGACAGAAAAAATTGCTCATGCTTGTCCTGCTCGCCTTCCTGTTCGCGGGAAACAGCGCCATGGCCTCGGGTACCAAAGTGGCTTTCGTTCAGGTGGCCAAGGTGTTGCAGGTTGCGCCGCAGGTGAAAAGAATCAAAGAGCGCATCCGGCGCGAGTTTGCCAAGCGTGACAGCCAGCTGGTGGCCCAGCAGAAGAAACTCAACAAGCTCCGGGCCAAGTTGGCGCGTGATGGTTCCATCATGAGTGAGTCCGAGAAGAAGCGGCTGGAGCGCGATATTTTGTCGCGTGCCCGCAAATTGAAGGATGCCCAGAGCGAGTTTCAGGAAGATCTCTCCCTGCGTCAGAACGAAGAGCTGGCCAAACTGCGCAAGGTTATCAGTGAAGTGGTCATCAAGGTGGCCAAGCGCGGTGGTTTCGACATGGTGTTGGAGAGCGGCGTGGTCTGGACCAAGGACCAGTACAACATCACCGATCAGGTGATTCAGGAGCTCAAAAAGCAACGCTGAGATCTCTGTAGTGAGCAGGGCTGGGGAGCGAATAATGCGGCTGGCCGATCTGGCGGCAGCCGCGGGTGCAGAGCTCCACGGTGACGGCGAAGTCGTCATAAAAGAACCAGAGACGCTGCAACAGGCCGGTCCAGGCCAGATCGCATTTCTCAGTAACCCACGCTATCGCAAGTATCTGGCGCAAACCCGTGCTTCCGCCGTAATTATTTCGCCGAAGGATCTCGAACACTGTTTCACCAACGCCCTGGTGGCCGATGATCCCTACCTGGCCTGGGCGCGGGTGCTGCGCTGCTTCGTGGAGGAGGGCCGACCGCCGGCGGGCGTGCACCCGGCGGCGGTGGTGGACCCGGCGGCGCAGGTGGACGAGAGCGCCGTGGTGGAGGCTGGCAGCGTGGTGGCCGCGGGGGCGCGCATCGGTGCCAACGCCTGGATCGGCCCCAACTGCGTGGTGGGGCGTGATGTGGTTATCGGCGACGACTCCCGCCTGGTGGCCTCGGTGACGGTGCTCGACAGGGTGCGCATCGGTTGCCGCTGCCTGCTCCACCCGGGGGTGGTGGTGGGCAGCGACGGTTTCGGCTTGGCGCGCAACGGCGAGCGCTGGGAGAAGGTGCCGCAACTGGGGAGCGTAATCCTGGAGGACGAGGTGGAGGTGGGGGCCAACACCACCATCGACCGCGGCGCGGTGCACGACACCATCCTGCGGCGCGGGGCCAAGCTGGACAACCTGATCCAGGTGGCCCACAACGTGGAGATCGGCGAGAACACCGCCATCGCCGCCTGCACCGGCATCTCCGGCTCCACCCGCATCGGCGCCAACTGCACCCTGGCCGGTGGGGTGGGGCTGGTGGGCCACATCGAGCTGGCCGACAACGTCCACGTCACCGGTTTCAGCATGGTCACCCACTCGCTGAAGGAGCCGGGAGTCTATTCCAGCGGCCTGGCGGCGGTGCCCCACGACCAGTGGAAGCGCAGCGCCGTCCGGGTGAAGCGGCTGGAGGAGATGGCCCGCAAGATCCGCGAACTGGAAAAGAGGGTGGAGCAGCTCCGGGAAGAGAAGAAGACGGGCTGAGGATCCACCGGGAGCAGAACCTTTGAACGACTACGACATCGGCCGCGTGCTGTCGCGGCTGCCCCATCGCTATCCCTTCCTGCTGGTGGACCGCGTGCTCGAGTGCGAGCCCGGCGAGCGGCTGCTGGCGCTCAAGAACGTCACCATCAACGAGCCCTTCTTCCAGGGCCACTTTCCCGGCCGCCCGGTGATGCCCGGGGTGCTGGTCATCGAGGCCATGGCCCAGGCCACCTGCCTGCTGGCGCTGGAGACCGAGGAGAGCGGCGAGGACGAGGTCTACCTGCTGGCGGGCGTGGACAAGGCGCGTTTCAAGCGGCCGGTGATGCCGGGCGACAGCCTCCATCTCGAGACCCGCCTGGCGAGGCGCAAGCGCGGCATCTGGCTGTTCGAGTGCGAAGCCAGGGTGGAGGGACGCACCGCGGCCACCGCAGAGATCATGTGCACCGCGAGGCCCCTTTGATCCACCCCACCGCCATCATCGACGAGAGCGCCCGCATCGGGGAAGGGGTGCGCATCGGGCCCTGGACGATCATCGGTCCCCGGGTGGAGATCGGTGACGGTTGCGAGATCGGCGCCCACGTGGTGATCGCGCGCAACACCCGCATCGGCCGCAACAACCGCATTTTCCAGTTCGCCTCGGTGGGGGAGGATCCCCAGGACAAGAAGTACGACGGCGAGGAGACCTGGCTGGAGATCGGCGACCACAACGTGATCCGCGAGTACGCCACCCTCAACCGGGGCACCGTCCAGGACGGTGGTGTCACCCGTGTGGGCAGCCACAACCTGCTGATGGCCTACACCCACGTGGCCCACGACTGCCGCATCGGCGACCACACCATCCTCGCCAACGCCGCCTCCTTAGGTGGGCATGTCCACATCCACGACTGGGCCATTCTCGGCGGCTTCACCCTGGTGCACCAGTTCACCCGGGTGGGCGCCCACAGCTTCTCCGCCATGGGCAGCGCCATCGGCAAGGATGTGCCTCCATATGTGATGGTAAGTGGCCGACCGGCGGCGCCCCACGGCATCAATCAGGAAGGACTCAAACGGCGGGGATTCACCACTGATGAGATCAGCGCCATCAAGCAGGCCTACCGCCGTCTCTATCGCGCCGGCCTGAGACTGGAAGAAGCACAAATGGAGATCGAGCAGATGGCTCGTGATTGCCAGGCGCTGGAAGTGATGGCCCGCTTCCTGGAAAACCCGGCCCGCAGCATCGTCCGCTGATGCGTATCGCCCTGGTCGCCGCCGAGCCTTCGGGAGACCAGCTCGCGGCGGGGCTGATGGCGGCGCTGCGCCGGCGGCTGCAGGAGGTCCGCTTCGAGGGCGTGGGCGGCCCCGCCATGGCGGCGCAGGGGCTGGAGAGCCGCTTTCCCATGGAGAAGCTGTCGCTGATGGGGCTGGTGGAGGTGGTGCGCCACCTGCCGGAACTCATCGCCCTGCGCCGCGGCCTGGTACGCCACTGGCGGGCTCACCCGCCGGACCTCTTCATCGGCGTGGACGCGCCCGATTTCAACCTTGGCCTGGAGCAGGCGCTGCGCGCCGCCGGCGTGCCCACCGTCCACTACGTCAGCCCCACCGTCTGGGCCTGGCGGGCGGGCAGGGTGAAGACCCTC
>JALVUB010000091.1 GCA_027023915.1 Sedimenticola sp. | reverse complement strand
GTTCGATTTCGATGGGGCGACCTTTACTCACGTGGAAGAAAAAGTCACTTTCGAAACGCTGCTGGCGAGCTTCGACCTGGATTCACCCGCGCTACTCCGGCTTGGAAAACTCGTGCACTACCTCGATGTGGGGGGACATCAGCCGCCGGAGGCCGCCGGGGTCGAGTGTGTATTGATAGGGCTGCGCGAAACCCATAGCGATGATGATCAATTATTACAAGCTGCCAATCAGGTTTTCGACAGCCTGTTGGTCACTTACGTTAAGGAACAATAACCATGCACGAACCGTCAACTTCATCTGCACCGCCAAGCAGCGGGTCCAATCAAATCACCAGGGATGCGACCGCTGGTAACCTCAATGCTTTCGGCCATTACATCACCTTCGGGGAGGCCGTGCGTGTCTGGTTGCGGGTCGCCATCCTGAGCTTTGGCGGTCCCGCCGGCCAGATCGCGGTGATGCACCGTATTCTGGTGGATGAAAAGCAATGGGTCAGTGAGAGCCGCTTCCTGCACGCGCTGAATTACTGCATGGTGCTGCCCGGACCTGAAGCCCAGCAACTGGCCACCTATATCGGCTGGCTGCTGCATGGCATCAAGGGTGGACTGGTTGCGGGCGCCCTGTTCGTGCTGCCGGGCTTTCTCAGCATTCTGGTGCTCAGTCTGCTCTACGCTGGATTTCAGGAAGCGTCACTGGTGCAGGCCCTGTTTTTCGGTATCAAGGCGGCCGTGCTGGCGATCGTGATCCAGGCGGTGATCCGCATCGGCAAGCGCGTCCTCAAGAACGCCTACATGTACGCATTGGCGGTCGCCGCTTTCGTGGCGATCTTCTTCTTTGCCGTGCCTTTCCCGATCGTAATCGTTACCGCCGGATTGATCGGTCTGCTGGGTCGGCATGTCGATCCGGAACGCTTTGTGGTCATCAAGGGGCACGATACCCCCGAGGACGCCGGGCGTGCGATTGATGCCATGATGGAGGGCGGCGCGGCAAGCCATACCCGGGCGTCACGGGGGCGGGCACTCAAGGTGCTCGCCGTCTGGCTGCCGCTGTGGTTTGCGCCACTTGTCGCCCTGCTTGTGACCTTGGGCTATGAGGATGTGTTCACCCAGATTGGGCTTTTCTTCAGCAAACTGGCGGTTGTCACCTTCGGTGGCGCCTATTCGGTGCTGGCCTACATGGCCCAGGAGGCGGTACAAAACTATGGATGGCTGGCACCGGGGGAAATGCTGGATGGTCTGGGTATGGCGGAAACTACACCCGGCCCGCTGATCCAAGTGGTGCAATTCGTGGGCTTTATGGGGGCCTTCCGGGCTCCGGGAACGCTCGACCCCTTCACAGCAGGCATCTTGGCATCGGTTTTAGCCACCTGGGTCACCTTCGTTCCCTGCTTTTTGTGGATCTTCCTGGGCGCGCCGTATGTGGAAACACTGCGCGGCAACCAGGCGGTGAGCGCGGCGCTGTCGGCGGTCACGGCGGCCGTGGTGGGCGTGATGCTGAATCTCGCCATCTGGTTCGCGGTGCACGTCGCCTTTAACGAGGTTGAAACTGTACGGGCCTATGGTATGCTACTGCTGATACCCGCCTGGGGCAGCATCCACATTGTCAGCGTCGCGCTGGCCGCGGGCGCCTTTATCGCTATGTTGCGCTTTAAGGTGGGCATGTTGCCGATGATTTTAGTCAGCGCACTGCTGGGTATTGTGTACCATCTGTTATTTGCAGGCGTCCCGGCGGCGTAACCCCCCAATACAGCCAAAAATGTTTCACAGCAACAAAAAAAGAGGAATAGCCATGACAATGTCTCCGCTTCGAGCATTCATTCTAATGTGCGCTTTATTCATTCAAGCATCCATAACAATGGCCGACGATTCCGGCCGCCTCGATGATAAGGCCATTGGCCAGGCGGCTGGCACCCAGGCAACGGCCAAACCTGATGGCGTGGTGCGTATCGGCTGGAAGCGCGACGACGTGCCCGTCACCGTTGACGGTATGAAGTTCCCGCCGCCGGCGGGCCTCGGGAGTTGGGCCGCGTTCAAGGCCTTGCCGGAGGGTGGTGTTATGGTGATGGGGGATACGGTGGTGTTTGAGGATGAAATCACCCCGGCCATGGACGCCGCCTTTGCCCACGGCCTGGACATCACCGCGCTGCACAACCATTTCGTGTTCGACCGTCCGCCGGTTTACTTTATGCACATCGGCGGCCATGGACGAAACGCCGAGTCACTCGCCGAAGGCGTTAAGGCCATGTGGGATGCCATTAAACAAGTG
>JALVUB010000090.1 GCA_027023915.1 Sedimenticola sp. | reverse complement strand
GTTGGCGAAGCGGGGATCGAACAGCCGGCCCAGCAGCCGCTCCAGGGTGGTGGATTCGTCCAGCAGGTCGGGCCCCAGCTTCTTGAGAAAAGGGTGGTGGCGCAGCTCGTCGGTGCGCCAGACGGCGATGTCGGAGGCGCTGTAGAGCAGCGCCCAGCGGTCGGCGGTGTGGATCTCCAGGCGCAACTGGCGGCGGGTGGCGGGCGGTTCACCGGCAGGGACGATCTGCCAGCGGCCGTAGAGCTGGTTGTGGCTGTAGAGGCTGTAGTCGTTCTCCAGGTGGGTGAGCAGCGCCTTGCCCTGGCTCTCCACGCTGGCGATGCGCACACCGTCGAGGCGGCCGTTCCATTCTTCCAGGGCCGGCAGGTGGAAGCGGATGCGGTGGGCGACCCGGCCGGCCAGCGCCTGGGCGAGCCGGTCGCGGATGCGGCGGATTTCCGGGCCTTCGGGCAAAGGGTGGGCTACTCGACGAAATTGGAGAGAAACTGGGCGGTGATGGTGTCCATGGTCTGCACATGGCGCATGAACCATTGGGGCCAACGCTGGGTTACGAATTCCACCAATGGTTCCAGCGCCTGCTGTTGTTGCCACTGGTCCTGAATCTGTTCAAGCTCGTCAAGCACAGTGGCGTGCTCCTGCGCGTGGACCGGGTAGGGCGGAAAGCCGTACTCCTCCATGAGCCGGTTCTCCCGCTCGAAGTGGGCGCGGGTGTGTTCCAGCCACTCCGCCAGCGCCTGGTTGATGGCCGCGGCGTCAAGGCTGCCGGATTGGGCTTGGCGGATCAGCGCCCCCAGGGCATTAACCAGGACCACCTCGTCCGCGTGGGTGCGGTTCATGGAGGCCACGGCCACCTGGGGAATTTCGTCCAGTGCCACTATGGGATCAACTTCGCTCATGGGGCATTACCCTATTCTTTTCATGTTTATCTGGTCAAGCACCGCCTGCCGCAAGGCCCTTTCCACCTGGCGTTTTCCAGTAAATCCGAAGTGAGTGGCCACTTCGGACCAATCTCTTCCTTGGAGCACTTTCATAACCATAAGTTCTGCGCCCTGGCCGGGCTGAAGCCGCCACGTGAGGTGGTGAAGACAATCCAGTGCATCCAGATAGTCGAGCCTACCCTCTCCGTAAGCCGTCAGGCGGCTTAAAAAGTCGGCTGGAACTGGCGCTTTCTTAACTTCGTTTACAAGCAACTCCATTGCGATCGTGGATTCCAATCGGGTAAAGATTTGGCCCAGTTGCAGCGGGAAGGCCTGACGAAAACGGACCGCTGCCCTCTCCAGCGGCAGTCGGGATTTTTCCGACAACGCCCGGGCCACCAGCAGGCCGTGGGCGCCGCTGCTCGCCTCCCGCCGATGGCCGAGGCGCACAGGAAGGAAACCGGCCCGTTTCCAAAAACGGACCAATCCGGCAGTGGCGCCAAAACTGCTGCCGATGACCGCCACATTGTCCCGCCGCGCCTGCTCCACCAGCCAGTCCAGCAGGCGGCTGCCCAAACCCTTGCCCTGGAGCCGAGGATGAATGGCAATGCGAACCACCCGCCAGCAGGTCCAGGCCAGTGCTTGGGGTACCTGGCAGCGGGTGGCGAGGGCCTGGGGCAAAAGGTGGCCTGTCGGCCTGCGTTGCTCCCGGAGAATTTTCTCCTGAAGCGGAAGGGGCAGGTCGCCTTCACGGGCCACCAGGGCCGCCCCCAACACCTTTCCCTGGTGTTCGGCGATGAAGGTGAGAAGATTGCCGGCATCCATCAAATTACGAAGATCACTTGGTTTCGTTCGATAGTGAGCGCCGACAAGCAGACCAAACAGCGGTGACAACAACTCTTCCTGGAGCAGTTCCTTGCGGCGCAGCCGACGAAAGGTACAGTCTGGTGGCGGCATTTCCGGCACTTCGCTTGCCGGTTCGGCATCCAGCAACAGCGAACGCCAGGTAAAGTCCTCCAGCGGATCGTTCTCAGCCCAGCGTACCGGTTGTCGTAACTGGAAATGCCGCCATCCCGGTCTCAGAGCATCCAGCCTGCGCCCAAAACGAAGAAGAAAACCCTGGCCCGAGCCTTCGTAACCGTGAACAGTGGTGGCCATTACCACGCGGTTGTAATGGGTGACCAGTTTCAGCAGCAGGGGCACCGGAATTCCCGCCGCTTCATCCACCAGCAATAACTCCGCCGGTGGTTGTTCCTGAATAAGTTTGTCTGGCGGCAGGTACAAAAGAGCGCCTTTTTCAGTTTCCACACCGATATGGGAACCCGTTTCCAACCCCAATATGTGACG
>JALVUB010000089.1 GCA_027023915.1 Sedimenticola sp. | reverse complement strand
CCTTCAAATCACGTGTCATGCGCAACAGTTCCTGCTGGGTTTTTGGCAGGTCTTTGACCTTGGCTTCCAGTTCAGTCTTTTTCTGTTGCAGCGCGCGAATCTGCGCCATGAAAGCACGGTAAGAGGGATGTTTGGGGGTGAATTTTCGCTGGATTTCCGATTTTTTCAGATTCAATTCAGAAAGTTGTGTCTCGAGATCGACAATTTGATCGAGCAGGGATTTTGTTTCAATGGAAATGTCCACGGAATGCGCCGACTGGCGGAAAGCGTTCATTCTGGTTTCAGCGTTTTCAACCTGCTTGCGCACCTTGGGAAGTTGCTTGCGTAGAAAAGCCAAGCTTTTGGCCGCCTCCGCTGAAAGACGCTCCACATTCTGGCGAAGATAGAATTTGCTTACCTGATCGAGAAAGCTTCGCGCCCGCCTCGGCGAGGGATCTTCGATTTGCAAGGCAAGAATGCCTGTTTTGCGTCCTTTTTCTGAAACCTTCAGCCGTTTTTGAAAAGACTGGATCACTTCCAGCCTGGGTTTCCTCATCAGATTGAACTTGGTGCCAGGCCGGGCAATCAATTGGGCCACCGTCAATTCAATGCCATAGCCGCTGGCACGCTGTCCTACCCAACCACTCAACAACAATTGGCCGTCTTCATCGAAAAGCTGATATTCCCCTCCTTCACCCGCCACCAGGGTCAGGGGCTGCCCAAGAAGGCTGTGGGGCACCTTGAAGTGGCTTATTTTGATAAGTTCGCCCCCCCAAGCGAACTGACCCAATCCAAACAAGGGTTTGACGAACTGGCCTGGTCGAGATCCAAACCAACGCGCCCATGCCCTGCCAATAACGGGGAAATATTTGGGTTCGGCAACCAGGGTGAGATCCAGCGCATCCACCGCCTTGCCCACGATGGAACGGGATTTGATGAGCTGGATTTCTGCGTCTGAACTGCTCGAACTTTCCAGCACATCCGCCACGTCGCCAATGGCGGAGAGCGGCGTGGATTTCTGTTCCACCTGGACCAGCGCGTCGGCACGATAGATGGGCGTAGCCAGCAATACATACAGGATACCGCCGATCAGAAACAGCAATGCCGCCAGCAAAATACGCCACTTTTCGGCGGCCAGAACGGCAAAAAGGGCCCGCAGGTCGATTTCTTCTTCGCCATCGGGACGAACCGACAGTTGGAGATTGGGTTCGCTGTTCATCTTCATTGTTTCAACTTGAGTCTTTGATTGGAGCAGTTCCCGTTACCGCAACCGCTCCACCCAGGCATCCACGCCTTCGGCCACCTGCTCAAGCACTTGGTCGAAAAAGGCTTGGGACTTTTTGTAGGGATCCGCAATATCCCGCTCTTCCTGCCAACGCCCCAGGAGGTGAACCTTGCCCAGGCTGGCGGGAAACCGCGCGCCGATGTAGTTTTTGTGGCCTTTTTCCATAACCAAAACCAGATCGGCCCAACGCAGCAGTTCAGCGTTGAGCTGGCGGGCACGGTGCCCCTCGCCGCTCAACCCCTGGCGTTCCAGCCAATCACGGGCGGAAGGATCCATGGGCTTGCCCACCAGCGCCCCAATGCCGGCGGAACCCACCTGCACTTCAGGCAGGCGCTGGCGCAACAGCCGCTCGGCCACCGGGCTGCGGCAGATATTACCCACGCAAACAGTCAGGATGCTGCGCACCAGGGCCATGTGCTTGTACTACTCCATCAAGGTACCCAGCCGGTGTTGGAAACCATACTGGTCCCGCCCTTCGGTCAGGTCGTAAAGATTGTAACGCCGCCACAACTTCTGGCCGCCATCGCGGGTGAGGAAACTCCAGCGGATTTCCGCCTGTCGGGTGCTGCTCTGGGTGAAAAAGAAGTCAAAAGGTATCTTGATGAAGAACCCTTTGTCAAAGGATCCTTCGCCAAACTGCGCGGCGGAGACATCGGTGAAGGTCGCCCAGGCACCCAGGGTGACATTGTTGTCAAAAGTGCGACTGAGCTGAATGGTGGCGCCATGGTCACCCGCCAGGTAACGACCGGCACTGAGCTGGAATTCCGCCCCTTTTACCCACGGGAGTCTGTAATAGAGCGTGGCGTGACCGGTGAGCACCTTGTATCCACGCAGGCCGAAATGAACGTTGAAGTCCCGCTGGCGAACGGCGTTGAGATCGACACCCAACGCCCAGGGGCGGGAAAAGGGGCGGTAAAGCAGCTCGCCACCCAGGCCGGCATACATGGTTTCCAGGTAGCCCAGATAGCCCATGGCGTAGAGCCCGCCCCCCAGATCGGCCACCTGGGTGTATTGCAGATTATCCAGGCGAACCCGCGACGTGGTGAGGAATTCCCGCAAATAGGTTCTCACCCGTGGGAGGTTACTGGGCGCGGTGTAGTGGAAGCGGTCGAAATTGTCCACCAAGCCGGCCATGAGAGTACCGGAAAACCACTTGTTACGCGCCAGCCGCCACTCGCCGGAAAGATCCAGGCGTAGCTGATAGAGGAAAAAACCGTCAGGCCCCCCATAAACCTGGCTCAAGCCGGGACCGATTTCATAGCGGAAAGGTTCTTCTGGCTGTTCAAATACCCGCTTGCCCTTGCTTTCCGGTGGCCCGAGTTGGGCGCTACGAAGCGCATCTTCCACAGCCAGTTCGTGGCGCGCCGCCCGTTCGAAAACATCCCGTTGCACCGAAGCCTGGGCCAGGGAGAGGCCCCGGTTTTCCAATTCAAAGGAAAACCATTTGATATGGTCGTCAGCCACCTGGGAGAGGATGCGCGCACCCCGCCCAAGCGCCTTGGGGGTGTCAAGAAAACGCTCCTGCTCGCCACGAACGATCAGCTCGTGATCTGTTTTGTCAATGGCATGAACTTTCCACCCCGCCTCTTTTCGCAGGCGCCGGGCCACCTTGGGCCAGCTCGGGGAACCGGCTGAAACCCTGCCCACTTTAGCCGGCTTGGGATCGTGCAGTTTTGGCTGAGGCGGCGAGTGATTGAAGTTGGTGCCCATGCTGAAGCCGAACATGACTTCATGGCCCCGCTCATAACCGGCATACAGCTCCACGCCCGGCGACAAGCGCCACACCGCGCCCACATTGACAGGCGTGCGCTGAGGTTGGTTGTTCTGTTGGGGCTCGTGCTGATAATCGTTGCCGTCCACCTCCAGTTTCAAGGTCAGCCTGGGCGCCCATTTGGGGTGATATTCCACACCGCCGAACAGGCCGATCTCTTTCCCACGGAAATAATTCTTGAAGGAAAATTCACCACCCTGTCCCGTGAAGGCACTGCGCTTCTTGAATTTTTTCCCAAACAGGGTGAGCGGATTGGTGATACCGCCCCGGCTGCCCAGATAACCCCAGGCAAACCCCAAAGTGAAATCGAAATTCCGCCACCGCTTGCTGGCCACCAGATATTCACTGCTGAAAAGCCCGGTGCCGGCCACATCCTGAATGCCGAGCGCCAGTTGGGGCCAGTAGTAGCTCTCCTGTTTGAGACGAAATTTAACATCAACGGCCTTGTCCTTATAACTTTGGGTTCCAGCAATGGATGGACCATACAGTCGGTTTGCAACATCTGTATAACGAAACAATATCTCAAACCAATCAAGAGGCTGGGCGGAAACCCCAAAGCGGGTATAGGGCCGGGTCCGGTTGGCGAAAAAGGTGAACTCTCCCGTGGGATTCATGCGCGCGGTGGGCATTTGCAGCAGACCGACACCACCAAAATCGCGCTGGCTGTAGTGGGCAAGGTGTTCTTTTGCCACCACGGGCATGCAGAGCAGAACCATGACGCCAGCTAAAATCTTTTTCATGGTTCTGCAACTCCCCCATTGGGGATCTGGGTGGCAAGCCAGCGGGCCAGATCACGGTTGAAATCTGGATTGCCCAGCGCTTCGGTCCAATCCTTTGATAGAGGCCGAAACAGCACCGCGCCAGGGTCCAGATGACGGGGCGAGCCGCCATACCAGTAGCCAATGCGCCGTTTCTCGGAATTGCCGTCGGCATGAACCACCCAGATCCAGCCTGGCGCCTGCCACGGCAAGGCTTCCACCACATTGGCGTCGGCTTCCAAGGTCTTGGCCGGGTCGTGATCGAAAGCTTTCACCCCCTGTTCCGTCAGGTAGTAATACCTGGTGTCGCAGGCGGGATAGATCAGCTGATCGCCCTCTTTCAGAGGCAGGTCGAACGCCTGTTGCACCTCCAACTTGCCCCACACCAAGGGGTGGCCTGCTTTGCGTCCGGTGACCGGCTGTGACTGGATGAGACGGCCAAGCATGCCCGCCCACCGGGCCAAGCGAGGCCGGTTTTGCAACTGGGCGGCATAGGAGAGTGCCTGGAGGTCGTATAACAAGCTACGCTTGAGTTGTGTTTGCCGCTTCAGCAGTTCTTTTCGCAACCAGGCCGCCTGCATCTGACAGGCCTGGGAAGAAAGCCCGCCTTTCTCCAGCGCCTTGCTCAGACGGCTCCCCTGGGGCAGGGAATGCAGACCCGGATGGGCGAAAGCGCCTTGCAGCCGCACCTGCACCTGGGGCGCGGCCGCAACGGCGCCAGCCAGGCAAACCAGAAAAAGCAGCTCAGCGAGGCGCATAGGGCTTAACCCATTCCAAAGAGACGGGACCGATGCCCGGCGCCGGCGTCTGCACGCTCTTCATTACGCGGCCGTTGACCGGGTCCAACCAGTAGTGGTTGGTGGCTTGGAAATGGAGCGCCGGTGCCTCAACCCGCTCCACCACGTGAAGAAGACGCTGCTTTCCATAGCCCACTTTGACCGTCTCCTCTTTTTGTCGATAAAGATGGGCGCTGAAGGGAATCCGCGCGCGGTAGCCGGGCATCAGGTCAAGTTCGTAGTGATAACTCGCCTCAGCCCTTTGAGTCATCCGAGGCAGAGGATCCTTCTCGCTGCTGCGAAAGCCAACGATCTCCTCGGGCCAGTGCGCCAGTCCCGAAATGCGGCCATGTCGGGTCTTTAACCAGACCCAGTCGCCCGACACCCACTCAAGCTCGTCACCCCGCGCATGGGCCAAAACCATCATGCCGGTCGGCCCGCGATCCACCTTGGCAAAAATGGCGGCATAGGGCAGGCGTTTCAGCGCTTCGGCCGTGGGCAGATGATCGTCGTTTAGGTGCCAAAGATCGTTAACTGTCCGCCATGGCTGGGTGGCGGCCGGGTCGGTGCCACAACCGGCCAACAATAACAGCAACAGCAGAGGAACCAGCCGGCTCACCCTTTCCACGGCGGCGATCCGTCAGCGGAAGTAACGGCTGTAGGTGATGACGTTGACCGACGGCAACAACTGGCTGATGAATCGGTTCCAGCGACTGATGGCGGCGGTGCCGACAAAGATTACGTCCCTGGGCCGCAGATGAAAATTGTCCGCAATAATGAGAGCCGCGGGAGAATGGGCATCCAGGTGGAAGATCCGTGCCGGTTCATCCGCCGCGCGCGCTGCCCGTATCACATACACCGCGCTGGGATCCCCCGTGGTCTGACGCACGCCGCCGACACCGCCCAGGGCGTCGGTGAGCGTCAGTCCATGAGTGGTGAAAGGCACCTCTTTTGCCTTGCCCACCTCACCCAATACATAAACCTTTTGCGAACTGTTGTCCGCCACCTGGATGACATCCCCATCCCTGATAAAAATTCTTGAAATATCAGCGCTTTGATTCTGCATCAACCGCGCCAGATCCAAAACATATTTTTTGTCATCCCGGATGAGGGTCACGTGGGTACGATCGGCCAGGGGGGTAAAGCCACCCGCCAGGCCAATGGCATCCAACAGATTGAGTGGCTGACTGGTGAGCGGCTTGATACCGGGTTTCTGCACCTCACCCCCAACGGTGATGTGCTGGCTGTTGTACGTTTTGATGACCAGATCCACCTGGGGATTGGCGATATAAGCCGAGAGACGGCGGGCGATCAACCGCCGGGCCTGCGCCACGGTGAGGCCACCGATTTTCACCTCCCCCACATAGGGGACGAATATGGTGCCTTTCAGACCGATTTCACGAGCATTGGCGGCTGCGTCCGTTTCTCCGGGCGCGGTGAGTTCGGGATGATCCCAAACCACCATCTGCACCACATCGTGAGGGCCCAAATGATATTCGCCCGGCTCGTAGCTCAACAGCTCCTTCGGAACACGAGGTTGCAGCTCGGGTTGCAGGGCAACTGTTTTGGGAGTGAGCTCGATTTTCTCCACCCGCGAAGGTGGCGCGCCCGCCACGGAAGGAGCAGTGAGATTTTCGTCATCCTTGTAATGCATGCCGGGCGCGAAGGCGCATCCGGCAAGCAGCAGGGAAAGCGAGAAAGAAAACAGACGCAAACCAGATTGGAACACCACTGACCACCCCTTATTGTTATTAATCGCAAACTTCCTGCCTGTTGCAGGGCCAGAGAAAACCCGGCTTGCCCCCACAAACGGGAGCAAGCCAGGTTTCCATTTCACAAAAGGCCGTCGATAACGGCCTCGAAGCGTTGAATCAAGGCGTGGTGCCGGTGGTGCCGGTGGTGGTGGTGCCTCCGCTGTTGGCGGCGGCCGCTGTCACACCGACCACTGCGGCAACAGCCGCAACCCCACCTGCCGAGAGACCGCCTATTGCTGCACCCGCAGCACCAGCCGTGCCGCCTGCAGCACCCCCTTCAGCGGCGGCTGCTGCTTCTGGCCCCGCGTGCGATGCCAGCGGAACACCTGCCAGGGAAGCGGCCAGAACCAATGTTTTCAGTGTACGAGCGGTTTTCATCTCCTTGTTCCTCTAGTTTGTGGTGCCCATGCGCCACTTGTGGCGCTTGTCTATGCCTGCGACCCAATTGTGACGCCAGCCGTCCGGCCTGTCAATAAATTGCCCTTTGTTCAGGCGCTGGAACAGGCTTTTTCCAGCCGTTCCTTCAGCCGCCGTGCCAACGCGGGCTCCTGCTTTGCCAGACGGGCAAGGCCGGTCCGGCAAAATTCCACCTCCAGCTCGCAGCCGCCGTCTGGCAGATCTCTTTGATCTACCACCCTGCCTGTTTCGTGCAACAGGGCACGCCAGCGGCCTTCACCAGCTTGTAAATGAACCCGCCGACGCAGCCGTGGCTGATGAAACCGCTCTTGCAATGCTTGCAGCAACAGATCCAGCCCTTGGCCGGTGACCGCCGAGCACCAGACCCGTATGACCTTGCCCTCATCGTCCCGTTCCAGTCGGGGGCGGACATCCGGCAGCAGGTCGATCTTGTTGAAAATCTCGATGCGCGGCACTTGTAAAGCACCGATTTCTGACAGCACCGCTTCGACCTCGGCCAGATTCTCGGCGCGGCGATGGCTGGCGGCATCCACCACATGGAGCAGCAGCGCCGCTTCCACCGTCTCTTGCAGCGTGGAGCGGAAAGCGGCCACCAACTCGTGCGGCAATCTGGAGATGAAACCGACGGTGTCGGCCAACACCAGCTCGTCTCCCTTGGGAAGAGACAGGCGTCTCAGCGTGGGGTCGAGCGTGGCGAAAAGCTGGTCGCGGGCGTAAACCCGGGACCGGGTGAGACGGTTGAAAAGCGTTGATTTGCCGGCGTTGGTGTACCCCACCAGAGAGACCGTGGGCACCTCGGCCTTTTGCCGGGCGCGCCGTCCCTGCCCGCGTTGGCGTTCCACCCGCGCCAGGCGGCGGCGGATCTGGTCGATCCGCTTGCCAATCAAACGACGGTCGCTCTCAAGCTGGGTTTCGCCCGGCCCGCGCAGTCCGATACCGCCCTTCTGCCGTTCCAAATGGGTCCAACCGCGCACCAGACGGGTGGAAAGGTGGCGAAGCTGAGCCAGCTCCACCTGCAATTTGCCCTCGAAAGAACGCGCCCGACGGGCGAAGATATCCAGAATGAGACCGTTGCGGTCGAGCACCCGGCACTCAAGCAGCTTCTCCAGGTTTCTCTCCTGGCTGGGAGAAAGGGCATGATCGAAGATGACCAGCTCGGCCTGACGGGCCACCACCTGGTCACGGATCTCTTCGGCCTTGCCACGCCCCACATACCAGCGCGGGTCCGGGATCTTGCGGGAACCGGTGATGATCTCCAGCACCTTGGCGCCCGCCGAACGGGCCAGCTCGCTGAACTCTTCCAACTCGTCGGCATCGGGGTGCCCCTGGGGGGTGATGTGTACCAGCAGCGCCCTTTCACCAGTGCCCGGGCGTTCAAACACGAGGACACCCCGAAAAGCTCACTGAGCCCGCGTGGAACAACTCAGAAATTGCCGGAGTCGTTTTTATCCTGCCGGTCCTGCCCAAGGTTGAGCCGCACATTGCGTGACGGCACTACAGTCGAAATGGCATGTTTGTAAACCATCTGGCTTACTTGGTTTTTAAGCAGCACCACGAACTGGTCGAAAGAGTCGATGGTACCCTGCAGCTTGATGCCGTTTACCAGGAAGATGGAAACAGGAATGCGCTCCTTGCGCAGCGCGTTGAGAAAAGGATCCTGCAGAGTCTGCCCTTTTGACATGGTATGAACCTCTTTTTTTGTGTCTGATTGTTATAATGGGAGCCTCTGATAAAGTCGTCCCTGGCTTTATCAGAGTCGCTACGCCGCAAACACGGTTTGCGGCTTGCTCCAAAATCAATGGCTTGAAGCCAGTGATTTTGCCGGCACATCCTTGTGCCGGAGGAAGTCCTGAATTTTTCAGGCCATCCAATGAGAACCTAATATAGCATGGGAACAGCGGAATGAGGGGAGTAAACCCTCTTCCGGTGCTGAAAATGCTTTTTACGGCTTCTCGATGAACGCGCTCGCCAGCGCCAGCGCCTGCTCCCCGGCGCGCTCTTCCTCCAGCCAGACGGCCTCTTCCTCCCGCCGCAGCCAGGTGAACTGACGCTTGGCAAGCTGCCGGGTGGCGATGATGCCCCGCTCCACCATTTCATCATGGCGGCATTTCCCGGTCAGATAGGCGGCCATCTGGCGGTAACCGACGGCACGCATGGAGGGTAGATCCGGATGCACGCCCGGACGGGCCAAAAGCCGTTTCACCTCTTCTTCAAACCCAGCCTGTAGCATCCGGCGAAAACGTTGCTCGATGCGCAGATGGAGCAACCCACGGTCAGCCGGCGCCCGCACCAGCTTCAGCACCCGCCAGCCCAGGGGCTCGCCCCTTTTTTCGAGCTGAAGCTCACTCAGGGGCCTGCCGGTCTGCTCGATAACCTCCAACGCGCGCAAAAGGCGCTGCGGATCATTGGGATGGATGCGGGCGGCGGCACCGGGATCGAGCCGTGCCAGTTGGCCGTGCAAGACCGCGCCACCCTCCCGCGCCAACCGCTCCCGCAAGGCCGCGCGGAGTTCCGGGTCCGCGGGTGGCAGTTCGGAAAGACCGTGTTGCAGCGCATGGTAGTAGAGCATGGTGCCCCCCACCAGCAGCGGCACCCGACCCGCCGCCCTGCTCTTCTCCATCAAGGCCATCGCATCCTGTCGAAAACGGGCGGCGGAGTAGGTCTCCTCGGGATCGAGGATGTCCACCAGACCGTGGGGAATCTCGGCCAGCACCTTGGGTAGCGGCTTGGCGGTGCCGATATCCATGCCACGATAGACCAGCGCGGAATCGACACTGATGAGATCAACCGGCAAGGCACGGGCAAGAGCCACCGCCAGATCGGTCTTGCCCGAGGCGGTGGGCCCCATGAGAAAAATGGCCCTGGGCCGCGCCATCACCGGCCACGCAGGAAGAGACGGTCCAGCTCGGCCATGTCGAGCTGAGTCCAGGTGGGACGGCCATGGTTGCACTGGCCACTGCGTTCGGTGGCTTCGATGTCCCGCAACAGGGCGTTCATCTCTTCCAGGGTAAGCCTGCGGTTGGCCCGCACCGATCCGTGACAGGCCATGGTCGCCAGCACGGCGTCCATGGCCGCCCGCAACCGCCGGGAGTCGCCGTGTTCCGCCAG
>JALVUB010000088.1 GCA_027023915.1 Sedimenticola sp. | reverse complement strand
GTGCACCACACCTACGCCAGCCAATTCAACGACGACAAGAAGCTGATTGCCTTTTCCGACAACGTCCAGGACGCGGCGCATCGCGCCGGGTTCTTCTCCGCCCGCACCTGGCTGAACAATCTGCGCATGGCCATGAGCCGGGCCTTGCCCCATGAAGGGATGTCCCTGGAGGCATTCGCGGAGCATCTGCCGAAATATTGGCGAGATCCCCGCGTGAATCCCCGCGCCATGTCGCCCGAGACCTTCGTCACCGAGTTCATCGCCCCCAACATGGTGTGGTTCCCGGACTACGTGACGCTGGAGGAGAGCGGCCGGTTGCCGGAGGGGAGCGGCCTTCTGGAGGACATCGACCGGCGCCTGGGCTGGGAGGTGATCGCCGAATTTGGCTTTCGATCCTTGGTGGGACGTTCACTGGAACGCACTGGCGTGGCGGTGGCCGGTTTCGACCGGGCCGGCGTGGAGCGGGTGGTGGCGGCCCTGTTGCCCATGCTGCGGGAGGAGCTGGGGCTGAGGAACGTCGATGCCCGCCTGTGCCGCTGGCTGGTGGTGGGGGTGTTGTTGCACATGAAGCAGCGCGGCGCGATCCGGCATCCGGCGCTGGCGGATTTCGTAGCCCACGGCGCGCAGAGTTTTCAGTTGCACCGGATTCCCTGGCTGCCCGATTTTCATCGCCAGTCGATCCTGCCCCGCCTGCCGATCGAGGGGCCGGAGGCCGCGGGGTTCGAAGCCCTTGGGTCGGACAAGGGCTGGTATGGCCAGTGGCTGCTCAAAATCCTGGGGCCGGTCGAGACGTTGGTGCCCCGGGGCGTTCATGTGCCGCTGTACCGCCATCTGTTCGACCAGCTGCTGCAGGAGGGGCTGGTCGGTTACTTCGAGTTTCGAGGACGCAAGGCCTGGGTGCTGGAGCCGTCAAGAGTCTGGCTTTCTACCCGGGTGAGCAGTCTCTCCACGGCACAGGAGCGCGATCGCATCCTGGTGCCTGCCGCATGGGTGGACGGCTTTGAGGGTATGCCGTCACTCACGCTCAACGATACTGGCCATTACCAGCAGGCAGAGCGGCGGCTTTCGTGGCTGGAGACGATCTACCGGCAGGGTGACATCCGGCGGGTGATCGCGCGGGAACACACCGGCCTGCTGGACCGCAAGACACGGGAGGAGCTGGAACGGCGCTTTACCCGCAGCGATGATCCCTGGGACCCCAACCTGCTCTCGGCCACGCCGACGCTGGAAATGGGCATCGACATCGGGGCGCTCTCCACCCTGCTGCTGTGCTCGGTGCCACCCAGTCAGGCCAATTACCTGCAGCGGGTCGGTCGCGCCGGGCGGCGGGACGGCAATGCCTTCAGCCTGACCCTGGCGGCGGGCGCGCCCCATGACCTGTATTTCTGGGCCGATCCAATGCAGATGATGGCGGGGCGGGTGGAGCCGCCGGGGGTGTTTCTCAATGCCTCGGCGGTGATCGCCCGCCAGTTGACGGCCTATTGTCTCGATCGGTGGGTGGAGAGCGGCATCCCCGAAGAGGCCATACCCCGCACGCTCAAGCGGGTGCTGGATCACGTGGAACGGGAACAGACCGACCGGTTCCCCTATGACTTCATCGATTTCGTCGAGGAAAGGGCGCTGGACCTGTTCGATGGCTTCGTCGCGCTGTTCGGTGACGAGCTGTCACGGCGCACCCGCGATTATCTGAGGGACTTCATTCAGGGAAAGGGGGAGGTCGAGGGTCTGGCCGTGCGTCTGGTCAAGCGCCTTTCCGATCTGGTGGAGGAACGCCGGCGCTTCCGCGGACAGATCGACCGGCTCAAACGGCACATCAGGAAACTGGAGAAGGGGCCCCAGGACGAGGCCGTGGCGGCCGAAATAGAGGAAGCGGCGCGCGAGCGGGCCGCGTTCCAGGCGATGCTGCGGGGGCTCAATGGCCGTCCGGCGCTCAACTTTCTGACTGATGAGGGGGTGTTGCCCAATTACGCCTTCCCGGAAGAAGGGGTGACGCTGAGGTCGGTGATCTACCGCCGCCGGCGCCCTGCCGAGGATGGCGAGGGCAGGGTGTACGAGAACCTGGTCTTCGAGTACCAGCGGCCGGGGGCCATGGGCATCAGCGAACTGGTGCCCAACAACCGTTTCTATGCGGGCGGGCGGAAGGTCACCATCTCGAGGGTGGACCTGAAGCTTTCCAAGCTGGAACGCTGGCGGTTCTGTCCGGAATGCAGCCATTCCCGGATGGAGCGCAGTGACCAGGCCCCGGAACCCGCCTGTCCGCGCTGTGGCAATCCCCTGTGGAGTGATGTCGGGCAGGTAGGCACCATGGTTCGGCTGCGCCAGGTCATGGCCAAGAGTTCCGATCGCGACAGCCGCATCGGTGATGACAGCGACGAACGCGACAACCAGTTCTATAACCGGCAAATGCTGGTGGACGTCCCGGCCACGGGGGTCGAAAAGGCCTACGCCATCGAGGATGCGGAGCTGCCATTCGGTTTCGAGTTCATCCGGGACGCGGCCTTTCGCGAGGTGAATTTCGGTGAGTTCGGCCCGGGGCCGGAGAAGTCCATCAACGGTGAAACCTTTGCCCGGCAGGGCTTCTCCCTGTGCCGCCACTGCGGGAGTGTGCGCAGCCGGCGCAAGGACCGGCAGCAGCACGCCTTCGATTGCCCGGCGCGCAAGAAGGACCCCGCCGATCAGGCCCATTTCATCGACTGCACCTACCTCTACCGTGAGTTCCGCTCGGAGGCGGTGCGCATCCTGTTGCCCTTCGCCCTGGGGCCACACGAAGACCGCGCGCTCAACTCCTTCGTGGCGGGCCTGCAATTGGGACTCAAACTGAAGTTCGGTGGCCGGGTGGACCACCTGCGGGTGACGACCTACAGCGAGCCCGATCAGGAGACCGGGGGAAGGCGTCATTACCTGGTGTTGTACGACTCGGTGCCCGGCGGCACGGGTTATCTCCAGGACCTGCTCGAATCGCCGGAGTCGCTATTGGATGTGTTGCGGCGCTCGCTGGAGCGGTTGCGTTCCTGCCCCTGTAACCAGGACCCGGAGCGGGATGGCTGTTACCGGTGCCTGTATGCCTACCGCAACAGCTATGGCATGGAGACCACCTCGCGCGATACCGCCGCCGAGCTGTTTGGGCAGATCCTCGAGCGAGCGAAGGCCTTGAAGCCGGTCGATACCCTGTCGCGGGTGGCGGTCAATCCGCTGCTGGGCGGGGAGTTGGAGCGGTTTTTCATCATTGCGCTGCGGCAGATGGCGCGCAATCGACCGGACCTCAAGCTGCGCCAGCAGGTGGTCAATGGCAAGCCGGGCTATTTCCTTGAGGTGGGCGATCGCTATTACCTGTTGGAGCCCCAGGCACTGACCGGTCCCGATCAGGGGGTGTCGTTGGCCTCCCGTCCCGATTTTCTGATCCGATCCGCCTCGGTGGAGCAGGGCGTCGCGTTCAAACCGGTGGCGCTGTTCCTGGACGGTTTTCGCTATCACAACGAAAGGGTGGACGATGACAGCGCCAAACGCTGGGCCCTGGTGCAGAGCGGCCGCTACCGGGTGTGGTCGCTGACTTGGGACGATGTGGCGCAGTTCCTCGGAGATCGTCCGGGAACCGAGGACGGCGGGCTGTTCTCCCGCGGTCTTCATAGTGAGATGCGAGCCTTGCAGGACCGGCTGTGTCAAAGACTCGGGGTAGAAAAGACCTTTTACCGACAGGTGTTTCTGCTGCAGCCCCTGGAGCAGTTGCTGACTTTTCTGACCGATCCAGAGGTGACGAAGTGGCAGGCCCTGGTCTTCATTCGCAGCCTGGGGTGGTTCGATAACCAGCAGATGCGCGATCCGGCCTTTGTTGCCCAGGTGGACGGGTGGCTGCGGGAGCACGGCCCGGGCGTGCTGGCGGAATGGTTGGATGCCCTTGGGGAGATGGCGTGTGCGCACACCGAAGAGGGTGCCCATTCGCTCGTGGCATTGAAATGCGCCCTTGGCCTGAATGCCCTGAAGGGGAAGCCGGACCCGAAGGGTCTGGTGTGCGGTCTGTGGCTGGATGATCGCGCGCCCGACGGGGAAGCGTTCAAGCGCAATTGGCAGCTGTTTTTGAAGACTTGCAATCTGTTGCAATTCCTGCCCCGTAGTACGATGACCACGGCCAGGGGCCTGGAGGCCGGCGCCTATGAAGGGATCGGGCAAGTGTCCGATGAAGGCGCACAGGTTCCGTCCTGGGTGGAAGAGGCGGTGGAGGCGCTCCAGCCGGCGCTGGCCCGGTGGGCCGCCAGGGGCCTGCCCGCGCCCGAGGTGGGTATGGAACTGGAAGGAGAGGGCGAAGTGGTACTGGAGGCCGAGCTGGTGTGGACAGAGCCCCGCATCGTGGGCCTGTACGGCGCACAATGGGAAGAGCGCGAAGCGTTCGAGCGGCAGGGGTGGAAGGTCATCCGGCTCGACGATGATGGACAGTGGATCGAACAGCATCCCTTGCGAATGAAGGAAGTGATTGACGCATGAACAAGATCAAACCGAAGGTGGCCCTGTCGGCCGATGTGCTCTCGTGCCTGGCGAGGCTGCCCCAGGGGGTGCAGCCCAAGGTGGCCAAGTTCGTTACGCAGTTCCAGGCGGACCCCACGCGCTCCGGGATCAATTACGAAAAGATCCGGGATGCCCGTGACAAGCGCATGCGCTCAGTGCGCATCGACCAGGCCTACCGCGGCATCGTTTTGGTTCCAGACAAGGGCGATGTCTACCTCCTGTTGTGGATCGACAAGCATGATGACGCCTACGCCTGGGCCAGGCGGCACAAGGTGGGTATTCATGCCGAGACCGGGACCCTGCAGGTCTTCGTGCCGGAGACGGGCGAGGTTGCAGCGGAGAAGGCCAGAGCCGCTGAGGCCATCCGTCGGCCCGGTGCCTTCGACGGGCTCAAGGATCGGCAGCTGATGCGCCTCGGCGTGCCCGAAGAACAGCTTGTGCTCGTTCGCGAGGTCCATGATGAACGGGAACTGGATGCGATCGAGGACCGCCTGCCGCAGGAGGCCTATGAAGGCCTGTTCCTCTACCTGGCGGGTACGCCCTACGAGGAGATCATCAACGAGCGGGAGCAGGTCGACGAAGTCGATGTCAACGACTTCTCCGCCGCTTTGCAGCGGTTGAGCACCCAGAGCCGTTTCTATGTGGCCGACGACGAGGTGGAGCTGCAACGCATGCTCAATGCGCCGCTCGACAAGTGGCGGGTCTTTTTGCACCCCTCGCAGCGCAAGCTGGCATCCGGCGTCAAGAACGGGCCGGTGCGTGTACTCGGTGGGGCAGGCACAGGCAAAACGGTGGTGGCCATGCACCGCACCCGATGGCTGCTGGCGAACGATGCGGAAGCCAGGGTCTTGTTCACCACCTTTACCCGCAACCTGGCCATCGACATCGAAGAGAATCTGCGCTCGATCTGCTCGCCGGAACTCATGCAGCGCGTGGAGGTGGTGAATCTGGATCAGTGGGTTGCGAACTACCTGCGCAGAAAGAATTACGACTATCGCATCGAGTACGACTCGGGCAATCTCTATTGGAAACAGGCCCTGGATCTCGCTCCGGCGGAGCTCGGGTTGCCGGATGCCTTCTACCGCGAGGAGTGGGAGCGGATCGTGCAGCCGCAGAACATACAGACGTTGGATGAGTACAAGCAGGCGTCCCGCATCGGTCGTGGCACCCGGCTGACCCGCAAGAGCCGGATCGCCATCTGGCCGGTCTTCGAGGAATACAGGAACTTGCTCACCGCCAACGGGCTGCGCGAGGTGGAGGACGCCTATGCCGATGCCGCGGCGCTGATCAGTGAGGACAGCGCGGGGTTGCCCTACACATCCATAGTCGTCGATGAAGCGCAGGACATGGGCGTACAGGCCTTCCGCCTGCTGCGGGCCATGGTGCCGGAAGGCCCCAATGACCTGTTCATCGTGGGCGATGGGCATCAGCGCATCTATGCGCGTAACAAGGTCGTGCTCAGCCGGTGCGGGATCAACATACGGGGGCGATCCCGCCGCCTGCGCATCAACTATCGAACCACCGAGGAGATCCGGCGTTGGGCGGTCAACCTGCTGGAGGGTTGCCCGGTGGACGACCTGGACGGCGGTAGTGACACCACGCAAGGGTACAAATCACTGACGCACGGGAACCCGCCCCAGCGAGAGGTGTTTCCGAGCGCGGCGGAACAAAATGCATTCATCGTCAACTTGCTGGAGCAGCGCAGGCGCGAGGGCATCCCCCTGGAGTCCATTTGCATTACCGCGAGGACGAAGGCGGAATTGAAGAAAGTGGCCGACGCCTTGCGCGAAAGTGGTATTGGCTGCTACTTGCTCGAACGCGACTCCCTGGACCGGGGGCATCCGGGCGCGGTGCGCCTGGCGACCATGCATCGCGTCAAGGGCCTCGAGTTCGACGAGATGATCCTGGCCAGCATCAACCGTGGCCTGGTGCCGCTGGAGAAGGCGTTGTCATCCAAGGGCGATGCCGTGGAACGCAAGGCGGCGGACTGGCAGGAACGTGCATTACTGTACGTGGCCATCACCCGGGCCAAGAAGCGCGCCACGGTGCTTTCCCATGGCGAAGCGAGCCCCTATTTATGAGCGCAAAATGCCCGCCGAGCTTCTCCAGCAACGCCCTGTTTCCGGCTATCGTAAAGTGATTCCTGACCGCTATTTCCAACTGCTCGACCGCTGCATGCTGGCCGACCGCCACCGTCTGCGCCGGCGGCTGCGCGCCATCGCCCGGCGGGCGCGGGCCGGCCAAGCCCCGGAGGAGGCGCTGGCGAAGGTGGAGGCGGAGATCGAGCGCTCGGCGGCCCTGGCCGAGCGGCGCGCCGCCAGCCTGCCGAAACCGGAGTTTCCGCCCGAGCTGCCCATCACCGGCAGGCTGGAGGAGATCCGCGAGCGGATTCGGCACCACCAGGTGGTGATCCTCTGCGGCGAGACCGGGTCGGGCAAGTCCACCCAGCTGCCCAAGATCTGTCTCGATCTGGGGCGGGGTGTCTATGGCCGCATCGGCCACACCCAGCCCCGGCGCATCGCCGCCCGCACCCTGGCGGGCCGCATCTCCGCCGAGCTGGGCACCCAGCCCGGCACCACCGTGGGCTACAAGGTGCGTTTTCACGACCGGGTCTCCGAGCTCACCCAGGTAAAGCTGCTCACCGACGGCATGCTGCTGGCCGAGATCCAGGGCGACCGCTGGCTCAACGAGTACGACACTCTCATCATCGACGAGGCCCACGAGCGCAGCCTCAACATCGACTTCCTGCTCGGCTATCTCAAGCAGTTGCTGCCCAAGCGGCCCGAGCTGAAGCTCATCGTCACCTCTGCCACCATCGACCCGGAGAAGTTCTCGCGCCATTTCGGCGGCGCGCCGGTGATCGAGGTCTCGGGCCGCACCTGGCCGGTGGAGGTGCGCTACCGGCCGCCGGAGGAGGGGGAGGAGAACGACCCGGTGCAGCAGGGCATTCTCGACGCCGTGGACGAGCTGGGCCGCGAGGGGCGCGGCGACATCCTGGTCTTCCTGCCCGGTGAGCGGGAGATCCGCGAGGCGGCGGAGAACCTGCGCAAGAAGGGGCTGCGCGGCACCGAGGTGCTGCCCCTCTACGCCCGGCTCTCGCCCCGGGAGCAGGCGCGGGTGTTCCAGCCCTCGGGGGCGCGGCGCATCGTGCTGGCCACCAACGTGGCCGAGACCTCCCTCACGGTGCCCGGCATCCGTTATGTCATCGACACCGGTTACGCCCGCATCAGCCGCTACAGCCCACGCGGCAAGATCCAGCGGCTGCCGGTGGAGGCGATCTCGCGCGCCTCGGCCGACCAGCGCAAGGGGCGCTGCGGCCGGGTGGCCGAGGGGATCTGCATCCGCCTCTATGCCGAGGAGGACTACCTGGCCCGCCCCGAGTTCACCGAGCCAGAGATCCAGCGCACCAACCTGGCGGCGGTGATCCTGCGGATGAAGGTGCTCGGTTTCGGGGAGATCGAGCGCTTCCCCTTCGTCGATCCTCCCGACAGCCGCCAGGTGCGCGACGGCTACAAGGTGCTGGAGGAGATCGGCGCCCTCGACGGCCTGGGCAAGGTGACCCAGCTCGGGCGCAAGCTGGCGCGCCTGCCGGTGGACCCGCGCATTGGCCGCATGCTGCTGGAGGCGGCCCACACCGGCTGCCTGGCCGAGGTGCTGCCCATCGCCGCCGCCCTCTCGGTGCAGGACCCGCGCGACCGCCCCCTGGAGCGGCAGCAGGAAGCCGACGAGGCCCACGCCCTGTTCAAGGACGAGGAGTCCGACTTCATCGCCTTTCTCAACCTCTGGAACTTTCTGGAGGAGAAGCGCCGGCATCTCACCCAGCGCAAGTTCCGGCGCCTCTGCCGCGACCACTTTCTCGGCTACACCCGGGTGCGGGAGTGGCACGACATCCACCGCCAGCTCCGGGTGCTGATGCACGAGATGGGTTACCGCGACAACACCGAGCCGGCCAATTACGAGACCATCCACCGCGCCATTCTCTCGGGGCTGTTGAGCCACATCGGCTTTCGCGACAGCGGCAAAAAGAAGGAGGGTTATCTCGGCGCCCGGGGACGGCGCTTCCACATTTTTCCCGGCTCCGGCCTGTTCGAGAAGGCGCCCAAGTGGGTGATGGCCGCCGAGCTGGTGGAGACCACCAGACTCTACGCCCGCACCTGCGCCCGCATCCAGCCCGAGTGGGTGGAGGCCCTGGCCGGCCACCTGGTGAAGCACAGCTACTCCGAACCCCACTGGCAGGCGCGGCGCGGCCAGGTGGGTGGCTACGAGAAGGTGACCCTCTACGGCCTTACCCTGGTGCCCCGGCGACGGATCAACTTCGGTCCCATCGACCCGGCGCAGTCGCGGGAGATCTTCATCCGCTCGGCCCTGGTGGAGGGGGACTTCCGCTGCCGCGCCCCTTTCTGGCGCCACAACCGGGAACTCATTGAGTACGTGCAGGATCTCGAGGCCCGCACCCGCCGGCCCGACCTCCTGGTGGACGAGGAGCGCATCTTCGAGTTCTACGACCGCCGCATTCCCCAGGGGATCTACAGCCAGCCCCAGTTCGAGAAGTGGCTGCGCAAGGCCACGCGCAAACAGCCCAAGCTGCTGCACATGCGGCTGGAGGAGGTGCTGGCGCGGGAGGTGGCCGCCGAGGCGCGGTTCCCCAAGGCGCTGGAGCTGCACGGCATGGCGCTGCCCCTGGAGTACCGCTTCGAGCCGGGGCACGAGGCCGACGGCGTCACCCTGGTGGTGCCGGTGGCGGTGCTCGGCCAGGTCAGCCCGGGGCGGCTCGACTGGCTGGTTCCGGGGCTGCTGGAGGAGAAGGTGGTGGCGCTCATGAAAGGGCTGCCCAAACAGTGGCGCAAGCATTTCGTGCCGGTGCCCGACCACGCCCGCCAGGCCCTGGCGCGGCTGACCCCCTCCGACACCCCCCTGGTCCAGGCCCTGGGCGCCGCCCTCAAGGCACTCACCGGCGTGCAGGTGCCGGAAGACGCCTGGAACCCCGACGACCTGCCCGATTACCTGAAGATGCGGGTGCGGGTGGTGGACGGTCAGGGCAAGACCCTGGGGGCGGGCCGCGACCTGCTGGCGCTGCAGAGGCGGTTCGAAGGGGAGGGCGGCGAACAGCCGGTGGCGCCCGCGGCCCACCCCCTGGAGCGCGGCGGCATCACCCGCTGGGATTTCGGTGACCTGCCGGAACAGGTGGAGCAATCCGCCGGCGGCATTCGTCTCGCCGGCTGGCCCGCCCTGGTGGATGAGGGCGACAGCGTCGCCCTGGCCGTGCTCGGCTCCCGCGAGGCCGCCGAACGCGCCCACCGCGCCGGCCTGCGCCGCCTGGTGATGCTCAGCCTGCCGCGGCAGATCCGCGAGCTGCGCAAGGGGCTGGGCAACCTCCAGACCCTCACCCTCCAGT
>JALVUB010000087.1 GCA_027023915.1 Sedimenticola sp. | reverse complement strand
GGGCGGGGCCGGCCTCGAAATTGGCAGCGCCACCATGGCCACGACGCAAATCCCAACCCAGCCCTTGCCCTGACGCCCCAAAACCGGCCACCAACGCCAGGCCATCAGCAGCAACACCACCGCGGCCAGCCAGGGCAGCAGATCACCGCCCCCAACCGACGGATTCCATGAAGCCAGCCATTCCAGACCCTCCAAAATCCGATCCATGAGCCAACCCATCCCTTTTATCGGAGAATCCCACCGCCAATGGGTGAGCCACCCCAGCGCCACCGCCAACAGGGTTCCCGGCACCACCAGAAAGGAAAAGAGGGGAATGGCCACCAGGTTGACCAGTGGCGAAAGCAGGGAGACCGTCATCTGCTGCCACAACAAAACAGGCAGCAACCCGAGCCAGATACCCAACTGCATCCAGAGCCACCGCCAGCGCCCCAGGGGCAGGCGGGCCAGCCCCAGCAGCACGCCCACGGCGGTGAAGGAGAGCCAGAAACCCACATCCCGCACCGCGTCAGGTTGCCACAACAACATCAGCAGCAACGCCACCCCCAATGCGTGACCAACAGGCAGATGGCGCCTTGCCAGGCGCGCCCCCAGCACCACGGCCAGCATCAACAGCGCCCGCCGGGTGGGCAGGGAGAACCCCGCCAGGGCGGCATAAGCGGCAGCCGCCAGCAGGGCCGGCACGACCGCCACCCACTGCGCCGGCCAACGGGCGCAGAGACGCGGCACCCGACGCCAGACAAAAGAGATCAGCAGATAGACCAGCCCGGCCACCAGGCCGATGTGCAACCCGGAGATGGCCATGAGGTGCGAAGTGCCGGTGGCGGCGAACAGCTCCCGCTCCTTTTGCCCAAGACCACCCCGGTCTCCCACCGCCAGGGCACGCATCACCGCCGCCGATCGCGCGGATGGCGCCGTCGCCTCGATTCCCTCGGAGACAACCTGGCGCAGCAGACTCAACCCGCCGCCAGCGGAGGACAACCGACTGCCGTGTTTTACATAGCCGCGATAGGCCACCCCCCGCATGGCCAGCCAGCCGGCGTAGTCGAAACCGCCGGGATTGCGATAGCCTCGGACCCGCTTGAGCTTGACCCGCAGCCGCCAGCGATCACCGCCATGGAGCCTGGGCGGATGACCGTACCAGCTCAAGCTCAAACGCCAGTGGCCTCTTTTGCCTGCCACCTGATCCGCCAGAAAAAAGAACCGGCAGCGGCCATGGCCACACTGGGGCAGTCCATCTACCTGCCCCACTGCCACCACCGGCCGGGCAATGTCGTTCAAAGGTTGTGGCGTTGTGACAAAGGCGTAAAAAAAGGCCCAAAAGAATCCCGCCGCCGCCAACAATGGCAGGCGCACGCGGGGAAACCACCAGGCGGCCAGCAACGACAGCGGCAGGCCGAGCAACCAGAGCGGTCGCGGCAGAAAAGGCATCCCCTGAAAAAGCAGAATGCCTAAGGCAAAGGCGAGAACAGACGGCGACAAGGCACCTTTCCTTGGGCCGAAAACCGGACTGAAATTTGATCTGGAGCATGCAACAGGCAGCTGCTTGTGGTCAATGACCAGCCATCGTGATGAAATAATCAGTCATGCCCAGACACTTGATAAAACGCTTCGCACCGGACCAACGCAAAATCCGCCAGCACAAACATCTGCGGATCTTTGGCGCGTTGCTCCAGGATGCCAACCTGTGGCATCTCAACCGCCGTTCGGTTTCGGGGGCCTTCGCCATCGGCCTCTTCTGGGCCATGATCCCCATCCCTTTCCAGATGGTGGCGGCGGCTGCCACCGCCATCGCCTGGCGCGCCAACCTGCCCATTGCCGTGGCGCTGGTGTGGATCACCAACCCCATCACCATCCCACCAATCTTCTATTTCAACTATCTGGTGGGAACCTGGCTGCTGCCGGGCTGCCAACCCGTGGGCGGCATGCAGCTCACAATGGAATGGTTTACGAACAGCGTCAAGGAGATCTGGGCGCCCCTCTATCTCGGCTCCATTGTGGTAGGGCTCGTGCTGGGAGCGGTGGGCTATGTGGGCATTCGTGGTTTCTGGCGCTGGAATGTCGTGCACCACTACCGCAAACGGGCTCAAAGAGGCCGTAAAAGCCCCTCATCAAGCTGAAAAACACGATCCATGCGCTCCGCCAGGGAGAGATCGTGAGTGACGATGACAAAACTGGTTCCCTGAGCGCGGTTGAGTTCCAGCATCAGATCATAGATGCCTGCCGCCGTATGGGGATCGAGATTGCCGGTGGGTTCGTCGGCCAGGACCAGGGCGGTGCGGTGG
>JALVUB010000086.1:7595-9900 GCA_027023915.1 Sedimenticola sp. | reverse complement strand
ACACCGAGCTGGAAGAGGCGTAGACCAGGTGCTCCACGCCGTTGTGACGGCATCCCTCGAGCACGTTGGCGAAGCCCAGCAGGTTGCTGTCGATATAGGAGAGGGGGTTCTCCAGCGAGTAGCGCACACCGGCCTGGGCAGCCAGGTTCACCACCCGCCCGGGCCGGTACCCGGCAAACACCTCGGCCATCTTCTCCCGGTCGGCCAGGTCCAGGCGCAGGTGGGTGTAGTTGGGGTGGTCGGCGTGGCGCGCCAGGCGCGCCTCCTTGAGGGCGGGATCGTAGTAGTCGTTGTGGTTGTCGATGCCGATCACCCGGTCGCCCCGCTCCAGCAACCGCAGCACCAGGGCCGAGCCGATGAAGCCGGCGGAGCCGGTGACCAGAATTGTGTTGGCGGAACTCATCTCTTCTCCCAAATCGACATCATTGCCTGCCGATGCCGTAGTAGCTGAACCCCAGCTCCCTCAACCGCCTCGGATCGTAGATGTTGCGACCGTCGAAAACCACCGGCCGCCTCAGCAAAGTCTTTAGGCGCTCGAAATCGGGACTGCGAAAGAGACTCCACTCAGTGACAACCGCCAGCGCGTCCGCCCCCTCGGTGGCTGCCTCCGGCGTTTCCACCAGTTTCAGATCATCGCGCTCGCCGTAGATGCGACGGCACTCCTCCATGGCCACGGGATCGTGAGCCTGAACGCGGGCGCCGGCCTCCCACAGCGCTTCCATCAGCACCCGGCTGGGGGCTTCGCGCATGTCGTCGGTGTTGGGCTTGAAGGCCAGCCCCCACAGGGCGATGGTCTTGCCGGCCAGGTCGCCGTCGAAGTGGTCGCGGATCTTCTCGAACAAACGCCGCTTCTGCCTGCGGTTCACCGACTCCACGGCACCGAGCAGTTCAGCGTGGTAGCCCACCTCGTGGGCAGTGCGCTCCAGGGCCTGCACATCCTTGGGAAAGCAGGAACCACCGTAGCCGCAGCCGGGATAGATAAAGGCGTAGCCGATGCGGCTGTCGGAACCGATGCCGTGGCGCACCTTCTCGATGTCCGCGCCCAGCCGCTCGGCCAGATTGGCCAGCTCGTTCATGAAGCTGATCTTGGTGGCCAGCATGGCGTTGGCGGCGTACTTGGTGAGTTCCGCCGAGCGGATATCCATGGCGATGAGCCGGTCGCGGTTGCGGTTGAAGGGGGCGTAGAGAGCACGAAGCAGCTCGGTGGTGCGTGGATTGTCGGTGCCCACCACAATGCGGTCGGGCTTCATGAAATCCTCGATGGCCGCCCCCTCCTTGAGAAACTCGGGGTTGGAGACCACATCGAACTCCACCTCCTTGCCGTGCTTCTCCAGGGTGCGCTGGATGCGCTCGCGCACCTTGTCGGCGGTGCCCACCGGCACCGTGGACTTGTCCACCACAATGCGGTACTCGGTCATGTGCTCGGCGATGGTTTCGGCCACCGCCAGCACATACTGGAGATCGGCCGAGCCGTCCTCGTCGGGGGGAGTGCCCACGGCGATGAACTGGAACAGGCCGTGCTCCACCGCCTCCTTGGGATCGCTGGTGAAGTGGAGCCGCCCGGCGGCCATGTTGCGCTCCACCATCTGGTCCAGGTCCGGCTCCCAGATGGGGATGATCCCCTGACGGAGCTTGTCGATCTTCTCCTGGTCCACGTCCATGCACATCACGTCGTTGCCCACCTCCGCCAGGCAAGCACCGGTGACCAGGCCTACGTAACCGCTTCCAAAAATGGTGACCTTCATTGGACAACTTCCGCTGTGTTGAAACAGCGGGCAATTATACCCACCGAAACCTTTATTAAATTTAGTTTTTATGCTTCCGCTTTTCCTTTTCCAACAGCTTTTCCAATGCTGACGGAGAATCCACCGGCGGCAGGCATTGGGTACCTCTGCAGAGCCAGGCACGGCCTGATTCCGAAGGTGGGTGGGCTGCCAAGGGTTCCGGCAGATCACTGGCCTTATTGCCCACCGCATAACAGACCCCATCGAGATGCATCCTCCTCAAGGCGGCCTTCCGCCAAACTGGAATGTCGGATTCAGGCGCCCGCACCACGACACGCTCTCCCGGTTCATTAAATGCTTGAACCGCCAGCAGCAGGCTGGCGTGCGCCTGGGGCGCCTGGAGGATGGCGGGCCAGGCGGCGCGCAGGGTGCGCTCGGCCGCCTCCTCGTAGCGCTGCTCGCCGGTTAGCCAGGCGAGTTCCAGCAGCACCTGGGCGGCGATGCCGTTGCCCGAGGGGGTGGCGTCGTCGGTGAAGCTCTTGGGGCGCTGGAGCAGCGCCTCGTGGTCGTCGGCGGTGAAG
>JALVUB010000086.1:0-7585 GCA_027023915.1 Sedimenticola sp. | reverse complement strand
GTGAAGTAGAAGCCGCCGCGCTCGCGGTCCTCGAAGCGCGCCAGCAGCAGGTCGGCCAGGTGGGTGGCCCACGACAGCAGCTCGCCCTGCCAGCGGCACTGGAGCAGCTCCAGCAGCGCCTGGATGAGCCAGGCGTGGTCGTCCAGGTAGGCGGGCAGGTGGGAGACGCCGCTGCGGTGGGCCGCCAGCAGGCGGCCATCGCGCCAAAGGTTCTTGCGAATGAAACCGGCCGCGGCGCGGGCCGACTCGATCCAGTCGGGCCGTTCCAGCAGCCGTCCCGCCCGCGCCATGCCGCGGATCATGAGGGCGTTCCAGCCGGTGAGAATCTTGTCATCCAGGCCCGGCCGCACCCGGGATTGGCGCGCCTCGAACAGCCTGGCACGGGCCGATTCGATGCGCCCGGCCACGGTTTCCGGCGATTCGCCCAGCCGCCTGGCGATCTTCTCCACCGGTTCGAAGACGTGCAGGTGCCAGCGCCCCTCGAAGTTGGGCGCGCGATCGAGGCCGAAGCGGGGGGCGAAGGCGGCGTACTCTTCGGGGGTGAGCAGCGCCTGCGCCTCATCCCGCGTCCAGGTGTAGAACCTACCCTCCTCGCCCTCGCTGTCGGCATCCAGGCTGGACCAGTAGCCGCCCTCGGGCGACTGCATCTCGCGCACCGCCCAGCCGGCCACCGCTTCACAGGTGTCGCGGAACAGGGGCTGGCCGGTGACTTTCCACGCCTCGGCGTAGAGGGCCAGCAGCGGGCCATTGTCGTAGAGCATCTTCTCGAAGTGGGGGATCATCCAGCGGTCGTCCACCGAGTAGCGGCAGAAGCCGCCGCCGAGCTGGTCGTGGATGCCGCCGAGGGCCATCTTCTCCAGGGTGAAGAGGGCCATCCCGCGCGCTTCGCCGTCGCCCCGGAGCAGAAGCGCCAGGTTGTCGGGATGGGGAAACTTGGGCGGCTGGCCGAAGCCGCCGTGACGGGCGTCGAACTGCCGTGCCAGCGCCTTGCGCCCCGCCTCCACCGGCGCTGTGGAGAGCAGGCTCGCCCCGGCGGCACCCCCCGCTTCGGCGAGCTGGGCCAGGGCGTCGCGCAGGGCCTCGCTCTGCCGGGCGATGGCCGCCTTCTGCTCGCGGTAGGCGCGGGCCACGTTCACCAGCAGGTCGCGGAAGCCGGGCAGGCCGTGGCGCGGCTCGGGCGGGAAGTAGGTGCCCGAGTAAAAGGGCACCAGCTCCGGGGTGAGAAAGATGGTCAGCGGCCAGCCGCCGGGGCGGCGGGTGAGCAGGTAGTGGGCGTTCTGGTAGATCTTGTCCAGGTCCGGGCGCTCCTCCCGGTCCACCTTGATGTTGATGAAGTGCTCGTTCATCACCGCCGCCGTGGCCTCGTCCTCGAAGGACTCGTGGGCCATAACGTGGCACCAGTGGCAGGCGGAGTAGCCGATGGAGAGCAGGATGGGTTTGTCCTCGCTGCGCGCTTTCTCCAGCGCTGCGGCACACCAGGGCCACCACTCCACCGGGTTGTGGGCGTGCTGCAGCAGGTAGGGGCTGGTGGTGTCGGCGAGGCGGTTGCTCATTGGTATCGCTTCCAAAGGGGGATAGGAGAACTATAGGCCCTCCGGAAAAAAGCCAGCCGCGAAAAACGTGGTGAAATGGAAAGCGTCGGGGCACAATAGCGCCCCATGGAAATCCCCGCGCTGTTTCTTTTGAAGGGCCACGACCGCCGCCTGCGGGCGGGCCACCCCTGGATCTTCAGCAACGAGGTGGACAACAAGCGCTCGCCGCTGAAGTCCTTCGAGCCCGGCGAGCAGGTGGCGGTGCTGGGCCATAACGGCAAGTGGCTGGCCTGGGCCACGGTCAACCCCAACAGCCTCATCTGCGCCCGGGTGGTGAGCCGCCGGCGCGAGCACCCGCTGGACCGCTCGCTGTTGGTGCACCGGCTGAAGGTGGCCCTGGGGCTGCGCGAGCGGCTCTATTCCAGGCCCTGCTACCGGCTGCTGTTTGGCGACGCCGATGGCGTGCCCGGGCTGGTGGTGGACCGTTTCGGCGACCATCTCTCGGTGCAGCTCACCACCGCCGGCATGGAGGTCCGCCGCGATGAGGTAATTGCCGCCCTGGAGAAGGTGGTGCGGCCGGCCGGCATCCTGCTGCGCAACGACACCCCGGTGCGGGAGCTGGAAGGGCTGCCCCGTTATGTCGAGCTGGCCGCCGGCGAGGTGCCGGAAGAGGTGATCCTGGAGGAGAACGGCTGCCGCTTCGCCACCTCCTTGCACCATGGACAAAAGACCGGCTGGTTCTACGACCAGGCGGCCAACCGCGGCCGGCTGGGCAGGTGGGTAGCCGGAAAACGGGTGCTGGACCTCTTCAGCTATGCCGGCGCCTGGGGCGTGAAAGCGCTGGCGGCCGGCGCCGGCGAGGCCCTCTGCGTGGACCAGTCGGAGAGCGCCCTGGCGCTGGCGGAGCGCAACGCGACGCTGAACGGCCTGCAAGGAAAGGTCGCCACCTTGCGCGCCGACGCCTTCGAGGCTCTGCGCGAGCTGAAGCAGGCCGGCGAGCGGTTCGACATCGTGGTGGTGGACCCGCCGGCATTCATCAAGCGCAAAAAAGACATCAAGAGCGGTTCCCTGGCCTACCGGCGCATCAACGAGGCGGCCCTGGGCGTGCTGGCCAGGGACGGCCTGCTGGTGAGTTCTTCCTGCTCCTACCACATGGAGGAGGCGCGGCTGCTGGAGGTGATCCACCAGGGCGCCCGCCACCGCGACCGCGGCCTGCAACTGGTGGAGCGCGGCGGGCAGGGGCCGGACCATCCGGTGCATCCGGCGGTGCCTGAAACCGCTTATCTGAAAACCCTCTTTCTCCGGGTACTGCCCGGTTTCTGACCATGATCTATCCCGACATCAACCCCGTCGCCCTGCAACTTGGCCCCCTCAAGATTCACTGGTACGGCATCATGTATCTGCTGGGACTGGGCGGCGCCTGGGCGCTGGCCCGCTGGCGCACCCGCCACCAGGTAGCGGGCTGGACGCAACAGCAGGTGGATGATCTGATCTTTTATGGCGCCGTGGGTGTCGTGGCGGGCGGGCGCCTGGGTTACATTCTTTTTTACGATGCCGGCGCCTGGCTGCACGACCCCCTGCGCATCATCCGCGTCTGGGAGGGCGGCATGTCCTTCCACGGCGGTTTCCTGGGGGTGCTGGTGGCAATGTGGTTCTACCACCGGAGGCACCGCAAGGCGTTTTTCGAAATCACCGACTTTATCGCGCCCCTGGTGCCCATAGGGCTTTTTGCTGGCCGCATCGGCAATTTCATCAACGGCGAACTGTGGGGCAAGCCCACCGCCCTGCCCTGGGGGATGAGGCTGCGCTGCGATCAGTTTCCGGCGGTGTGCCAGTACAAGCTGGGACTGCCCCAAGGCACAGAATGGACGCCGCCGCTGCACCCCAACCCCCTTTATGAAGCCCTGGGCGAAGGGGTGCTGCTGTTCCTGCTGTTGTGGTGGTTCTCTTCCCGGCACCGTCCGAGGATGGCGGTGTCTGCCCTGTTTTTGATCGGTTATGGTCTGTTCCGCTTCCTCATCGAGTTTGAGCGAATGCCCGACCCGCAGTTGGGCTATCTCGCCTGGGGTTGGCTGACGATGGGACAGGTGCTGTCGCTGCCCATGTTGGCAGCCGGGGTGGTGATGATGATTCTGGCCTACAAAAACAGACAGTTGCCATGATCCAGAAATCCACCCGCCTCTTCCCCCTCTGGGCGCTGCTGGTGTCGCTGGCCGCCTGGGCCTGGCCGGCGTCCTTCGTGGCGATGAAGCCGGCCATCGTCTGGCTGCTGGCGGTGATCATGTTCAGCATGGGGCTGACCCTGAGACCGGAGGATTTCGGCGAGGCGCTGCGGCGGCCGAAGCTGATCGGCCTGGGCCTGCTGCTCCAGTTCTCGGTGATGCCGCTGCTGGCCTGGCTCATCGCCGGCGGGCTGGGGCTGCCGGCGACGCTGCTGGCCGGGCTGGTGCTGGTGGGGGCGAGCCCGGGCGGCACCGCCTCCAACGTCATCACCTTCCTCGCCCGCGGCGACGTGGCCCTCTCCATCACCCTCACCGCCTGCTCCACCCTGCTGGCGGTGGTGGCCACGCCGGGGCTCACGCTGCTCTATGCCGGCCACGCGGTGCCGGTGCCGGCCTGGCAGATGCTGCGCTCGGTGGCGCTGGTGGTGCTGCTGCCGGTGCTCGGCGGGGTGCTGCTCAACACCCTGCTGGGGCGCTGGCTCGAAGGCGTGAAGCACGCCCTGCCGCTGGTGGCGGTGGCCGCCATCTGCACCATCATCGGCATCGTGGTGGGGTTGAACGCGGGGCGCCTGGAGCAGATCGGCGTTGCGCTGGCGGCGGCGGTGGTGCTGCACAACGGCGGCGGGCTGCTGGTGGGCTACCTGGTGCCGCGCCTTATGGGCCAGCCGCCGCGCGTCGCCCGCACCCTGGCCATCGAGACCGGGATGCAGAACTCGGGGCTGGCGGTGGCGCTGGCGGTGAAGTATTTTGGCGCGGCAGCCGCCCTGCCCGGGGCGCTCTTCTCTTTGTGGCACAATCTCTCAGGTTCCCTGCTGGCGGGCTGGTGGCGGCGGCGTTGAGTCTCATGAATTCCGACTCACTCAAAAGTGCGGGTAGGTCGGGCTTCAGCCCGACAGTCGATCCCCATCTTGTCGGGCTGAAGCCCGACCTACAACAGGATATCCCTTGATCTTTTTGTCCACTCCGATGCCATGAAACAGTATCTCGATCTTCTGCGACGGGTGCGCACCGAGGGCGCGCCCAAGGACGACCGCACCGGTACCGGCACCTGGTCGGTGTTCGGCCACCAGATGCGCTTCGACCTGGGCGAGGGATTCCCTCTGGTCACCACCAAGAAGATCCATCTCAAGTCGGTGATCCACGAGCTGCTCTGGTTCCTGCGCGGCGACACCAACATCGGCTACCTGAAGGAGAACGGTGTCTCCATCTGGGACGAGTGGGCCGACGAGCAGGGCGATCTCGGCCCCATCTACGGCTATCAGTGGCGCTCCTGGCCTGCGCCCGATGGCAATTCCATCGACCAGATACAGCAGGTGGTGGAGCAGATCCGCGCCAGGCCCCACTCGCGCCGCATCATCGTCTCGGCCTGGAACCCGGCGGACCTGCCGGACGAGTCGATCCCGCCCCAGGAGAACGTGAAGCAGGGAAAAATGGCGCTGGCGCCCTGCCACGCCTTCTTCCAGTTCTATGTGCGCGACGGGCGGCTCTCCTGCCAGCTCTACCAGCGCAGCGCCGATGTCTTCCTCGGGGTGCCCTTCAACATCGCCAGCTACGCCCTGCTCACCATGATGATCGCCCAGGTGTGCGACCTGGAGCCGGGCGAGTTCGTCCACACCCTGGGCGACGCCCACCTCTACCGCAACCACCTGGAGCAGGCGGACGAGCAGCTTTCACGCAAGCCTTATCCCCTGCCCACCATGAAGCTCAACCCGGCGGTGCGCCACATCGACGATTTCCGCTACGAGGATTTCGAGATCGTCGGCTACCAGTGCCACCCGGCCATCCGGGCGCCCATTGCGGTGTAGAAGGCCGGCTCAGACCTTGGTGAGCCAGCCGTGGTGCACGGGCGAACGACCGTGCACGGCATCGAAATACATCTTCTGCAGCAGGGCCGTCACCGGGCCGCGGGTGCCGCTGCCGATGGCACGGTGGTCCACTTCGCGGATGGGGGTCACCTCGGCGGCGGTGCCGGTGAAAAAAGCCTCGTCAGCGATATAGACCTCGTCGCGGGTGATGCGCTTCTCCACCACGCGGATGTCGGCCTCTTCGGCCAGTTGCATGATGGTGCGGCGGGTGATGCCGTCGAGGGCGGAGGTGAGGTCGGGGGTGTAGAGGACACCGTCGCGGACGATGAAGATGTTCTCGCCCGAACCCTCCATGACGAACCCCTCGGCATCGAGCAGCAGCGCCTCGTCGTAGCCGCACTCCAGCGCCTCCTGCAGGGCCAGCATGGAGTTGATGTAGTTGCCGTTGGCCTTGGCGCGGCACATGGTGATGTTGACATGGTGGCGGGTGAAGGAGGAGACCTTGATGCGGATGCCCTTTTCCATCGCCTCCTCGCCCAGGTAGGCGCCCCAGTGCCAGGCCGCCACCATGCAGTGGACGCGCAGGTTGTCGGCGCGCAGCCCCATGCCTTCGGAACCGTAGAAGCACATGGGGCGGATGTAGGCCGAGTCGAGGCCGTTCTCCCGCACCGCGGCGATCTGGGCCTGGTTGAGGGTCTCCCGGTCGTAGGGGAGCTTCATGCCGAGGATGTGGGCCGACTGGAAGAGCCGCTCGGTGTGATCGTCCAGGCGGAAGATGGCAGGACCGTCGGCGGTCTGGTAGGCACGCACGCCTTCGAACACCCCCAGACCGTAATGAAAGGTGTGAGTGAGGACATGCACCTTGGCCTCGCGCCAGGGCACCATCTCGCCGTCGAGCCAGATCAGGCCGTCACGGTCCGCCATCGTCTGCATCTTCTTGTTCTCCAGTCAATGATCTCGTGGCCGCTGCTCGCCCCACCGGCCCCGCGAAAGCGTTGAAAGCTGCCATTCAATCTGTCGGGCTGAAGCCCGACCTACGGGGCCATCCATTGCTGCCACTGGCGCTCCACCAGCTCCCGCTCGCCGCGCAGTTCGGACCAGGGCACCTTTGCCGGCCGCTCCTCCAGGGTGCGGCGGTGATGGGCGTTGCGCAGGCGCTGGTAGGCCGCCACCAGCTCCCCGGCCCTGTCGGCGGCCAGCAGCCCCTCTCCGGCCAGGGTCTCCAGCAGGCGGATGTTGTCGCTCCAGGCGACCAGCGCCGGGTGGTCGGCAGCCCACCTCAAGACAGCGTATTGAACCATAAACTCGATATCGGTGATACCGCCCCGCCCCTGTTTGAGATCGAAACCTTCCCGGTCGCTGGTGTCCAGGTGGTTGCGCATCTTCTCTCGCATGGCCGCCACCTCCTGGCGCAGTTTCTCGCCATCGCGCCTTTTTTCCAGCACCTGCCGGCGGATGGCGTCGAAGCGGGCGGCCACGGCGGCGTCGCCCGCCACCACCCGCGCCCGCACCAGGGCCTGGTGTTCCCAGGTCCAGGCGCGCCCGTTCTGATAGGTCTCGAAAGCGGCCAGGGAGCTGACCAGGGGCCCGGCGTTGCCGTCGGGGCGCAGGCGCATGTCCACCTCGTAGAGGATGCCCGAGGGGGTGCGGGTGGTGAGCAGGTGGATGATGCGCTGGGCCAGGCGGGCGTAGAAAAGGTCGTTGGCCACCGGCCGGGAGCCGCCGGTGGTGGCGGAGAGAGGGTAGTCGCGGCGCAGGAAGACCAGGTCGAGATCCGAGCCGTACCCCAGCTCGATGCCGCCGAGCTTGCCGTACCCGATGACGGCCAGCCCCTTGCCCTCCACCCCGCCAGGCGGGCCGTGGCGCGCCACCATCTGCCGCCAGGCCAGCTCCAGCACCTTCTCCAGCACCGCCTCGGCGATCTCGGTGAGATGGTCGCTCACCACCATCAGCGGAATGGCGCCGGTGATGTCGGCCGCCGCGGTGCGCAGCCGGTTGCCGGCGGCGCACCGCGGCGGCCGACATC
>JALVUB010000085.1 GCA_027023915.1 Sedimenticola sp. | reverse complement strand
GCGCCCCGCTTCCGCGCCAAGGCGCCAGCAACGCGGGAACCACCAGGTGGCGCATGTGGCCACGCTACATATTGCCAAGAATGGCGTCCTTCACCGCCCCCAGCTCGGCGTCGATGACGATGGGCTCGGCGGTGCACTGGCGGATGGCGGTGTCGGGATCCTTCAGGCCGTTGCCGGTGAGGGTGCAGACGATGCGACTGCCCTCGGGGATCTTGCCGGAACGGATGTCGCGCATGGCGCCGGCCAGGGAGGTGGCCGAGGCCGGCTCACAGAAGACGCCCTCTTTTTCCGCCAGCAGCTTCTGGGCGGCGAGGATCTCCTCGTCGCTGCACTCGTCGAACCAGCCGCCCGACTCCTTCTGGGCGTTCCAGGCCTTGTCCCAGGACTGGGGATGGCCGATGCGGATGGCGGTGGCCACTGTTTCGGGATGATCCACCGGCCCGCCCCGCAGGAAGGGGGCCGAGCCGGCCGCCTGGTAGCCCACCATCCTGGGCGCCGAGTTGACGATGCCGTGGTCGCGGTATTCGGTGTAGCCCTTCCAGTAGGCGGTGATGTTGCCGGCGTTGCCCACCGGCAGGCAGTGGTAGTCGGGCGCCGCCTCCAGCTCCTCGACGATCTCGAAGGCGGCGGTCTTCTGCCCCTCGATGCGGTAGGGGTTGATGGAGTTGACGATGGTCACCGGCGCCTGGCCGGCCACCTCCTTCACCAGCCGCATGCCGTCGTCGAAGTTGCCGCGAAGCTGGATGGTGATGGCGCCGTAGAGCATGGTCTGGGCCAGCTTGCCCATGGCGATCTTGCCCTCGGGGATGAGCACGAAGGCGGCGATGCCGGCGCGCGCGGCGTAGGCGGCCGCCGAGGCGGAGGTGTTGCCGGTGGAGGCGCAGATCACCGCCCTGCTGCCCTCCTCCACCGCCTTGGTCACCGCCATGGTCATGCCGCGGTCCTTGAAGGAGCCGGTGGGGTTGAGGCCCTCGTACTTGACGTAGATGTCCACCTCTTTCCCCAGCTCCCTGGGGATGTTGTTCAGCCGGATGAGCGGCGTGTTGCCCTCGCCCAGGCTGATGATGCGGGTGTCGTCGTGGACCGGCAGGCGGTCGCGGTACTTGTTGATGAGTCCGGTGTAGCGGGGACGGAATGGCATGATTTTTCTCTGCTGCTGAATGATCGATTCGGGTTTCCGTAGGTCGGGCTTCAGCCCGACAAACTCAAAGAAACATTGCTTGGCCGCCAGATCTTGCGACAGGGTTGCCCGGTATCCCCTCGCCGGGTTTCGGCAGCAGGGATGCTGCCGCAAAGCCTCCATGGATGGATTCACGGCGGCCCGGCGAGGGGATACCGGGCAGCCCCATCCTGCTCATTGCAACTGCTCCACCCGGATGCGCATCACCGGCGCGGTGACCACGTCGAGGGCCTCGATGGCGGCGATGGCGTCGTTCATGCGCCCCTCCTCCACCGCGTGGGTGAGCATCACCAGGGGCACCTGGGTCTCGCCCTCGCCCGGCTCCTGCTGCTTGATCGCCTCGATACTGATGCCGGCGTCGCCCAGGATGCCGGTGAGCTGGGCCAGCACGCCGGGGCGGTCCTCCACGGTGAGCCGCAGGTAGTAGGCGGTGACCACCTGCGCCATCTCCAGCACCGGCAGGTCGGAGAGCTCGTCGGGCTGGAAGGCCAGGTGCGGCACCCGGTTGCCGGGGTCGGTGGTGAGGGTGCGGGTGACGTCGATGATGTCGGCCACCACCGCAGATGCCGTGGGCAGGGAGCCGGCGCCGGCGCCGTAGTAGAGGGTCGGGCCCACCGCATCGCCCTGCACCAGCACCGCGTTCATCACCCCGTCCACGTTGGCGATGAGGCGCCGTTCGGGGATCAGGGTGGGATGGACGCGCAACTCGATGCCGCGCCCGGTCTTGCGCGTGATCCCCAGGTGCTTGATGCGGTAGCCCAGCGCCTCGGCATAGGCCACGTCCTGGGGCTCGATCTTGGAGATCCCCTCGGTGTAGCAGGCGTCGAACTGAAGGGGGATGCCGAAGGCCAGGGAGGCGAGGATGGTGAGCTTGTGGGCGGCGTCGATCCCTTCCACGTCGAAGGTGGGGTCGGCCTCGGCGTAGCCCAGGGCCTGGGCCTCGGCCAGCACCTCGGCGAAGTCGCGCCCCTTGTCGCGCATCTCGGTGAGGATGAAGTTGCCGGTGCCGTTGATGATGCCGGCGATCCATTCGATGTGGTTGGCCGCCAGCCCCTCGCGCACCGCCTTGATGATGGGGATGCCGCCGGCCACCGCGGCCTCGAAGGCCACGGT
>JALVUB010000084.1 GCA_027023915.1 Sedimenticola sp. | reverse complement strand
GCTATACCGTCCACCTGGTGGAGAAGGAAGGCCAGCTCGGCGGTCACGCCGCCAAGCTGCACAAGCGGGTGCCCTTCAAGGCAGCCCCCGTCGGCACCCCCAACTCCCCCGACGCCAACCTGCCCATGCCGGAGGAGACCGGCGTGGCCGAGATGATCGCCGCGGTGGAGTCCAACGACAACATCAAGGTCTATCTCAACAGCCGCATCACCAAGACCTCGGGGGCGCCGGGCCGCTTCAGCGTGGACATCTCCACCGAGTCGGGCGACACCGTCACCGAGAACATCGGCTCCATCATCCAGGCCACCGGCTTCACCCCCTGGGATCCCAGCGGGCTGACCAACCTGCATTACGCCGACTGCCCCGATGTCATCACCCAGCTTGAACTGGAAGAGCTGGCCAACGCCGCCGGCGACGGCCCCATCAAGCGCCCCTCCGACGGCAAGGAGGTGAAATCGGTGCTCTTCGTGCAGGACGTGGGCCAGAACTCCGACAAGGAGGGCGAGCTGCCCTACGACTCCGGCGTGGGCGACCTGGTCTCCATCAAACAGGCCCTCTACTTCAAGCACCATAACGGGGACGACTGCGACACCACCATCTGCTACAACAACCTGCGTACTCCCGGCGCGCCGGGCGAGGACTTCTACCGTTCCGGGCAGAAGAACGGAGTGATCTTCACCAAGTCCGAGGTCACCGAGGTGGTGCCCGGCGACACCCTGACGGTGAAGATGCACGACAAGATCCTCGATGAGGACACGGAGGCTCAGGTCGACCTGGTGGTGCTGGACGTGGGCATGGTGCCCAACTCCGGTCCCGACCCCTACGCCGCCACCGAGTCCCTGGAGGGGCTGAGCGACGAGGAGCGCGAGGCCGAGCTGGAAGCCCAGGCCGAGGAGGCCGCCGACGAGACCGCCGTCCCGGTGGAGTCGATTCTCAACCTCACCTACCGTCAGGGCACCGACCTGCCGCAGCTGAAGTGGGGCTTCACCGACTCCCACTTCATCTGCTTCCCGTATGAAACGCGCCGCACCGGCATCTACGCCGCCGGTCCCGTGCGCCGTCCCATGGACATCCGTCAGGCCCAGGACGACGCCACCGGCGCCGCCATGAAGGCGATCCAGGAGATCGAGCTGGCCGCCCAGGGGCGCGCCAACCACCCGCGCACCGGCGACCTCTCCTTCCCCACCTTCCGCCGCGAGGGCTGTACCCAGTGCAAGCGCTGCACCGTGGAGTGCCCTTTCGGCGCCATCGACGAGGACGAGGAGCGCTATCCGCAGTACAACGAGTCGCGCTGCCGCCGCTGCGGCACCTGCATGGGCGCCTGCCCGGTGCGGGTCATCTCCTTCGAGAACTACTCGGTGAACACTGTCGGCGCCCAGATCAAGGAGTGCCTCATTCCCGAGGAGTGGGACGAGAAGCCCCGCATCCTGGTTCTGGCGTGCGAGAACGACGCCTACCCGGCGCTCGACCAGGCCGCCATCGCCGGTCAGGAGATCAGCCCCTGGGCGCGGGTGATTCCGGTGCGCTGCCTCGGCTCGGTGAGCCTCTCCTGGGTCACCGACGCCCTCAACAACGGCTACGACGGCATCGTCATGATGGGCTGCAAGCGCGGCGAGGACTACCAGTGCCACTTCGTGCGCGGCTCCACCATGGCCAACGAGCGCATGGCCAAGGTGGGCGACACCCTGGAGTCACTCAACCTGGAGCCGGAGCGCGTCGTGGTTCACGAGGTGGCCATCACCGACATCGAACGAGCCCCCGCGCTGATCAAGGAGATGGAAGAGACCATCGAGAAGGTCGGCCTGAGCCCATTCAAGTTCTGACGGAGATCGAGTCATGAGCGATTTGAACAAACGAATGATCGAGAAGTATCGCAACGACTTCCTCAAGGAGGTCGAGGCGAACGTGGAAGAAGGCGAATGGGTGAAGATGTGCATGCAGTGCGGCGTCTGCTCGGGCTCCTGCCCGCTGGGCAAGCACTGGGCCCATCCGCCGCAGGAGATCTTCATGATGATCCGCGCCGGCAAGCGGGAGGAGGTGCTCACTTCCGACTCCATGTGGATGTGCACCTCCTGCTACAACTGCATCGTGCGCTGCCCGCGTGAGCTGCCCATCACCCACATCATGCACGGCCTGGCCACCTACTCCAAGAAGCTCGGCCTGGTGCCCAAGGGGCAGCCCACCGCCACCTTCGCCGAGATCTTCTGGAACAACATGATGAAGAAGGGACGGGTGAACGAGCTCAAGCTCGGCCTCTCGCTCTACTTCAAGGACGGCTTCGGCCAGGGCATCAAGAACGCCATGGCCAACCAGAAGCTGGGCATGGCCATGATGAAGGCCAAGCGCATGAGCCCTGCCGAGTTCTTCGGCGGCCACGGTATCAAGGACACCACCGGCCTGCAGAAGATGATCAAGAAGGCGCAGGAGCTCGAAGAAGCCCGCATGAAGAAATTCGACTGACGGAGGCGTCCCAAGATGGCTAAGTACACCTATTCCTATTACCCGGGGTGCTCCTCCCAGAAGGGCGCCTCCTCTTCCAACCTGATGAAGTCGGTGCAGACCATGTGCGAGGAGCTCGACGTGGAACTCAACGAGATCCCGGACTGGAACTGCTGCTCCGCCTCCATCGGCTACGCCAGCGGTTCCGAGCTGCCCCGCATCACCCTCTCGGCGCGCAACATCGCCCTCTCCGAGCAGCATAACGCCGGGCAGACGATCGTCGCCACCTGTGCCGCCTGCTGGCTCGCCACCCGCGAGGCGGCCGAGCGGCTGGAGCACGATCCCCAGCTCAAGGCCGAGGCCGACCAGGCCCTGGCCGAGGCCGGCCTGAAGCTGGAGAACAAGACCCCCATCAAGCACATGGCCGAGGTGCTGGTGGAGGACATCGGCTTCGACAACATCCAGGCGGGCGTGAAGAAGCCCCTCGAGGGGATCAAGATCGCCGGCTACGTGGGCTGCCAGACCAACCGCCCCTTCGGCATCCACGGCGAGTCCTTCGAGAACCCCGTCTACCTGGACAAGATGATCGAGGCGGTGGGCGCCGAATCCATCCCCACCTATGAAAAGAAGGTGCAGTGCTGCGGCGGCGCCCTGGCCTTCTCCGAGCCGGAGAAGTCCCAGGAGATGATCAAGGGGATCATCGAGGCGGCCTACGACAACGGCGCCGACATGATCGCCACCCCCTGCCCGCTGTGCCAGGCCAACGTGGAGATCTACCAGGACCAGATCAACGAGAAGTACAACACCAAGTTCAACATGCCGGTGGTGTACTACAGCCAGTTGATCTCGGTGGCCTACGGCCGCTCGGCCTCCGACGCCGCCCTGGACGGCCAGCTCATCCCGGCCAAGAAGCTGGAGGAGATCGCCAAGAAGTGATCGCCGGAACCTCCGGCAGAAGAGCCCCGCCCGTGCGGGGCTTTATTTTTTCGGTGGAAAATCCGCCATGCGGGCCTCGAGCGCCCGCCACACACGCTGGGGTGAAAGGGACTCGAAACAGGCCGGTTCCACCAGCCCCTGCCCCGGACGGGGGCAGCTGTGCTTGAGGCAGGGCGCGCAGGCGAGGTTGCTTTCGAGATTCTGCTGGCGGGGGCCCACGGCGCCGGTGAGGGCGGTGCGGGTGGGGCCGTAGAGGGTCACCGCCGGCGTGCCCAGGGCGGCGGCGATGTGGGCCAATCCTGAATCGACACCCACCGCGCCCGCCGCCGTCTCCAGACGGGCCTTCAGACCATTGAGATCCATCGGCGGCAGCAGCTCGCCCACGCCGCTCTCCGCTCGCAGCCGGGTCGCGCGCTCGCGCTCGGCCTCGCCGTGCCAGGGCCAGGCCACCCGGTAGCCGGCTTCTCCCGCCAGCCGCGCCAGCTCGATCCAGTAGCGCTCGGGCCAAAGCTTGCTGGGCCAGGTGGTGCCATGGAGAAAGAGGAGGGTGCGGTCGCGGCGGGCCTCCTTCTGGGCGATACCGTAGTCCGGTGGCGTCGAAGGAAAGGAATAATCCAGAGCCTGTGCGAAAAGCCGGCGGATGCGCTCGATGGCATGGAGCTGGCGGCTCACCGGATGGCGGCGGTGATAGAAGCGCGACGCCAGCGGCTCACGGATGGAGCGGCGGTCGTAGCCGGCCACGGGTGCCCCGGCCCAGCGTGCCGGCCAGGCGCTCTTCAGCAGCCCCTGGGCGTCGATCACCAGGTCGTACCGCTCGCCGACCAGGGCGCGGCGCACGGCCTTGATCTCGCCGGAACGCCAGGCAACAAGCGGCGCGCGTCGCCAGCGGCGCAGGGCGATGGGCAGCACCTTCTCCACCGCCGGGTGCCAGGCCGGCACCTGCCGGAAAGCCTCCTCCACCAGCCAGTGGAAACGGATGCCGGGCAGAGCCGCGGCGGCGTCGGTGAGCGCGGGGAAGCTGTGGATCAGATCCCCGAGGGAGGAGGTTTTTACCAGGAGAACCTTCACTCCAGGAGATGGGTTTCTTTCAGGTAGGCCAGCACCTTGTCCACGCTCTCCTCCAGGGACTCGCGGTCGGTGTGGAGCCGGATCTCCGGATTCTCCGGTGCTTCGTAGGGCGAGGAGATGCCGGTGTAGTTGGGGATCAGCCCGGCGCGCGCCTTGGCGTAGAGTCCTTTCACGTCACGCTGCTCGCACACCTCCAGGCTACAGTCGCAATGGACCTCGATGAAATCTCCTTCGGGAAAGAGCGCCCGGACCCACTGGCGTTCCGCGCGGAAGGGGGAGATGAAGGCGGTCATGGCGATTACCCCCGCCTCCACGAAGAGCCTGGTCATCTCGCCGATGCGGCGGATGTTCTCGCGCCGGTCCTCCTCGCTGAAGCCCAGGTCGCTGCAGAGGCCGTGGCGAACGTTGTCGCCGTCGAAGACGAAGGTGCGGCAGCCGGCCTGGTGGAGCCTTTCTTCCACCGCATGGGCCACGGTGGACTTGCCGGAACCCGACAGGCCGGTGAACCAGAGCACGAAGCTCTTGTGGCCGTTGAGCTTCTCCCGCCGTTCACGGGTAACGGTGGCCTGGTGCCACACCACGTTTTCGCTTTTCATGTTCAAAGGTTTCCTACCAGTTGTTCCAGGGCCCCTTCCACCTCATCGACCCCGATTTCGGTGAGGCAACGCAGATGGCCCTTGGGGCAGATCCGTTCGAAACAGGGGCTGCAATCCAAACCCTTGTGGAGGATGGCGTGCCCTTTGCCCAGGGGTGGGGTGAAGCCGGGATCGGACGAGCCGTAGAGCGCCACCAGGGGCCGCTCCAGCGCCGCCGCCACGTGCATCAGGCCGGAGTCGTTGCTCACCACCGCGTCGGCCAGCGACAGCAGATCCACCGCTTCGGCCAGGGTGGTGCGGCCGGCCAGGTTGACGCAACCTTCCGCCTGGGCGGCGATATTGTCGCACACCGGGTGGTCTTTTTCGGAGCCAAAAAGCCACACCTGTCCGCCGCGTGCGAGGTGGCGCCGCGCCAGCCCGGCATAACGCGCTTCCGGCCAGCGCTTGGCGGGGCCGTATTCCGCGCCGGGGCACAGTGCCAGCAAAGGGGTTGTTTCTTTTTGCAGTTGGTGGCGGGTCAGCGCCTGCGTCACCGCTTCGGGCGTCACCTGGAGGCGGGGGGGCGGAATGGCTGGAAGCGCATCGCCTGGTGATAGGGCCAGGGCAACGAACCGCTGCACCGTCATGGGCAGCCGCGCCTTGTCGAGATGTCGCAGGTCGTTGAGCAGCCCGTAACGCATTTCGCCGCGCCAGCCGGTGCGCCAGGGGATGCGGGCCGCCCAGGGGACGATGGCCGACTTCCAGGAGTTGGGGAGAACGATGGCCCGCTGGTACCGGCCCCGCAGGCCGCGGCCCAGGCGCCAGCGAAGGCCCAGCCCCAGGCGGCCATGCCCCAGCGGCATCTTCAGGCCCGTACGCACTTCCGGCATCCGTTCCAGCAGGGGCAGGCTCCAGGCGGGCGCCAGCACGTCGATGGCCCATTCCGGCTGTTGGGCCTTGAGCACCTTAAACAGGCTCTGGGCCATCACCATGTCGCCCACCCAGGAAGGGCCGACGACCAGGATAGCGGAGCTACTCAATCCTCCAGCACGTATCTTGTGCTGCAATAGGGGCAGACGGCTTCCGGCTGCTCGTGGAGCGGCAGATAGACCTTCGGGTGGCGGTTCCACAGCGCATCGCCGCGTGGCGGGCAGCTTGCCGGAAGCTGGTCGCGGCTGACCTTTACGGCTTGAGGGCGTTTGGTTGTGTCGTTCATGGCTGCTGATTGTTCAATGCGTAGGCGGTTATTGTAGCGGCCCGGCGGCGTTCAGTCCCCCTGAACCGTTACCACCACCCGGCGGTGGTGTGGATGGGTGCGGTGTTCGTACAGATAGATGCCCTGCCAGGTGCCCAGGGCCAGGCGTCCGTCGCTGATGGGCAGGGTCAGATCCATCTTGGTGAGAATGGAACGCGCATGGGCCGGCATGTCGTCGGGCCCTTCGGCGGTGTGCCGGAAGAGGGGCGATCCGTCGGGCACCAGCTCCGCCAGGAAGCGCTCCAGGTCGTTTCGCACCTGGGGGTCGGCGTTTTCACACAGAATGAGCGAGGCGCTGGTGTGCTGAATGAACAGATGGCACAACCCGGTACGCACGCCGGCGGCGCGCACCACCGAGGTCACTTCGTGGTCGATGGCCAGCGTGCCCCGCCCGCGGGTGTTGAATGTAAGCGTCTGCTGATGAATCATGGCAGCTGGTTTTGTCTGAAGTCTTGGGCCATTGAACCAGATTTCCTCCCTCGCCGAAATCCCCGTCACCTGTCTGAAAGGGGTGGGGCCCAAGCGCGCCGAGAGGCTGGCGCGGCTGGGGATCGAGTGCGTCCAGGACCTGTTGTTCCATCTTCCCTGTCGCTACCAGGATCGCACCCGGGTGGTGCCCATCGGTGCCCTGCGTCCTGGTGACGAGGCGGTCTGCGAGGGAAAAGTGGATCATGTGGAGATCCGGTTCGGTCGCCGCCGCTCGCTGTTGGTGCATCTTTCGGACGGTACCGGCGCCATCATTCTCCGTTTTTTCCACTTCACCGCGGCGCAGAAGAACGCCTTGAAACGGGGGATGCGGCTGCGATGCTTCGGCGAGGTGCGCAACGGTCCCGCCAGTTATGAACTTGTGCATCCCGAATACCGTTCCGTGGGGGAGGATGATCCACCTCCGGAGCAGAGCCTTACACCCATCTATCCGACCACCGAGGGGCTTCATCAGATCAGCTGGCGGGAAATGACCGGACAGGCGCTGGCGTTGCTCGATCAGGGGGCGGTACTGCAAGAACTGTTGCCTTCCGAAAGCCTGCCCGAAGGATTGCCGGTCTCTCTGGCTGACGCCCTGCGTTATCTTCATCGCCCCCCGGCGGGTGCTTCGGTCGAGGATATGACGGCGGGACGCCATCCGGCCTGTCAGCGGCTGGCGTTTGAAGAGTTGGTGGCCCACCAGCTCAGCCTGCGCGAGGCGCGCCAAAACCTGCGCAGATTGCAGGCGCCGCCCCTGGCGGCTGGTGGAACCTTGCCAGCGCGCTTCCTGGCACGGCTTCCCTTCGACCTTACCGGCGCCCAACAGCGGGTGGTGGAGGAGATTGCCAAGGACATGGCGTCGCCCCGCCCCATGCTGCGGCTGGTGCAGGGAGACGTGGGATCGGGCAAGACGGTGGTGGCGGCCCTGGCTGCTTTGCAGGCGGTGGAAGCCGGCTGGCAGGTGGCCCTGATGGCGCCCACCGAGCTGCTGGCCGAGCAGCATCTGCGCAATTTCCGCCACTGGATGGAACCGCTGGAGGTGCCGGTGGGCTGGCTCTCAAGCCAGGTGAAGGGCGCGGCGCGCCGTGGCGTGCTGGAGGGGCTGGCGGCGGGCGTCCTTCCCCTGGTGGTGGGTACCCAGGCCCTTTTCCAGAAGGAGGTGCGCTTCCAGCGGCTGGGGCTGGTGATCGTGGATGAGCAACACCGCTTCGGTGTCCATCAGCGGCTGGCCCTGCGGGACAAGGGTGCCGAGGGCGGCCTGGTGCCCCATCAGCTTATCATGACCGCCACCCCCATCCCCCGCAGCCTGGCGATGACCGCCTATGCCGATCTCGACCTGTCGGTGATCGACGAGCTGCCGCCGGGGCGCACGCCGGTCAGGACGGTGCTGGTTTCGCAGCAGCGCCGTGAGGAGGTGATCACGCGGGTGCGCGCCGCCTGTGAATCGGGCCGCCAGGCCTATTGGGTCTGCACTCTCATCGAGGAGTCCGAGAGTCTCCAGTGCCAGGCGGCGGAAGAGACCGCCCGGCAGCTCTCGGAGGCCCTGGCGGGGCTGCGCGTGGGGTTGGTCCACGGACGCATGAAGGCGGATGAGAAAGAAGCGGTGATGGAACGCTTCAAATCGGGAGAGCTTGATCTGCTGGTGGCCACCACTGTCATCGAAGTGGGGGTGGACGTGCCCAATGCCAGCCTGATGATTATCGAAAACCCGGAGAGGCTGGGACTGGCGCAGTTGCACCAGTTGCGGGGCCGGGTGGGGCGCGGCAGCGTCGAGAGCCACTGCGTGCTCCTTTACCATCCACCTCTTGGCCGGCAGGCGCGGGAACGGCTGGCGGTGATGCGCGATACCACTGACGGTTTCCGCATTGCCCAAAAGGACCTGGAGCTGCGTGGCCCTGGCGAGATTCTGGGCGTGCGCCAGGCGGGCGAGATGCAGTTTCGCGTGGCTGATCTGCTGCGCGATCAGAAGTTGCTAGATCCCGCCCGCCGCGTTGCGGATAAACTGCTGACCCATAGGCCGGGGGTGGTTCCTTCTCTCATTGGCCGTTGGCTGGGGCACAATACCCGCTACGTCCAAGCCTGATTTCCGCTGGCACTTTGGCGCTGACTTGGGCAAACTGCGCGCCGATTGCAGCAAGGAGTGATCCATGTCAGGAAAATCCCAACAGAAGAGCCTGCTCGAACAGTTCATCCACTCCGAGAGCGCCAGCTCCATCGTTCTCATCCTGGCCACCGCCCTGGCGCTGGCATGGGCCAACTCGCCCTGGGCCGACTACTATCGGCAACTGGCCCATCTCGACGTGGGCGCGGTTTTTCACGGGGTGAAGTACCACCTGACCCTGGACCACTGGGTGAAGGACGGCCTCATGGTGGTCTTCTTCTTCGTGGTGGGGCTGGAGATCAAGCGGGAACTGCTCATCGGCGAGCTCTCCACCAAGGAGAAGGCGCTGCTGCCGGTGATGGCGGCGGTGGGCGGCGCGGTGTTGCCGGCCCTCATCTATCTTCTCTTCAACCGCTCCGGCGAAGTGGTCAGCGGCTGGGGCGTGCCCATGGCCACCGACATCGCCTTTGCCCTGGGGGTGCTGGCCCTTTTCGGCAAGCGGGTGCCCATCGGCCTGAAGGTGTTTCTTACCGCCCTGGCCATCGTCGATGACCTGCTGGCGGTGCTGGTGATCGCGCTCTTCTATACCGAGCAGGTCCATTTCCTGCCCCTGGCGGTGGCGGCTTTGCTGCTGGTTTTGCTGGCGCTGCTGGCGCGCAAAAGCGGCAGCCGGCCGGTAATTACCGCGCTGCTGATTGTGGGCGTTTGGCTGGGGGTGTTTCTTTCAGGCGTCCACGCCACCATTGCGGGGGTGCTGCTGGCGATGGTGGTGCCGGTGCGGGCCACCATCGAGCCGGAAGCCTTTTTCGCCACCGTGAAGGAACAGAAGGCCCGCCTCCGGGAGGGCGTGCTCACCCGCCACTCCATGGTGGAAAACAAGGCGCAGCTCGATGCCCTGCAGAAGATCCACGGCGCCGCCGAGCAGATGCTGCCGGCGGGTTATCTGCTGGAGCGGCGCCTCCATCCGATCCAGTCGTTTCTCATTCTGCCGCTCTTCGCCCTCTTCGCCGCGGGTGTCACCATGGACGCGGCCGCCCTGAAGGCCTTCCCGGGCGGCGTCGGCCTGGGCATCATGATGGGCCTGGTGGCGGGCAAGCAGATCGGCATTCTTGGCGGTTGTCTGCTGGC
>JALVUB010000083.1 GCA_027023915.1 Sedimenticola sp. | reverse complement strand
TGTTTTTCAGGTTGACACCGGCACCACGCTCAAGCAGCGCCTTCACCACCTCAGGCTTGCGAACATCCACCGCCTCCATGAGCGCGGTAACACCGTCATTGTCCTGTGCGTTGACATCCGCGCCATGTTGCAGCAGGTATTCCACCGCGACCACGTTGCCGGCACCCGCCGCCCAGATCAGTGGCGTGGCGCCGTCGTTGGAGCGAACGTTGATATCGGCACCCGCCTCCACCAGCGCTTTCGCCACGTCCAGGGTTTTGCCTTTTTCAACCGCGTAGATAAGCGCGGTCTTACCCTTCTTGTCCTTGAGGTTCACCTTGGCGCCGTTTTTGAGCAACACCTTGACCACCGCCAGATGGTCATGAGCGGCGGCAAGCATCAGGGGCGTGCGCCCCTCCTTGTCGCGGTCATTGGGGTTGGCGCCGCGAAAGAGCAACTGCTTGAGCATCTCCGTCTCGCCATAACGGGACGCCAGCAGGCAGGGGGTGGCGCCCGCCCGGGTGCGGGCGTTGAGATCGGCGCCGCGCTCGATGAGCAGGGCGGTGACCTCTTTTTCACCGTTTTCCGCCGCCAGGGTCAAGGCGGTGCATTTGGCCACGGTACGCTTGTTGACGTCGGCGCCACGCTGTAACAGCAAAGAGACGGCGCCGAGGTTGCCATTCTCCGCGGCCATCATCAGCGCGGTCTTGCCGAACTGGTTGGCACTGTTCACATCCGCGCCCTGGGCCAGCAGTTTTTCCATCGCTTCGACGTCGCCCACGGCGGCGGCAAGACGCAACTGCCGCCCCAGCTCGGCTTTGTCAGCCGCCCAGGTTTGTCCGGCCAGCAGCACCAATCCCAACAGCAAGGGCAGCCATTTCGTCACTCTGATGCCGTTCATTTTGAACCTCCTCAAGCCGCCCACGATTACTCGTCCTCGTCTTCGTCATCAGGCTCGTCCGGTTCTTCATGGGCGATCCCCTGATGACAGTCGATACAGGTCTTGCCCTCATCCTGAGCCCGACCATGACGCTTGCGCGCGCGCCTGTCCTGCGCGGCCAGATCCATGGCTTCCCAGGAGTGACAGGAACGGCACTCACGTGAATCGGTGGCTTTCATCTTGGCCCAGACATCATTGGCCATCTCCCAACGGTGCGCCTCGAACTTCTCCTTGGTGTCGATGGTTCCCAGGATCTCGTGATAGACATCCTTCACCGCCATCACCTTGGCGATCATTTTGGGGATGAATGCCTTGGGAACGTGACAGTTGGAACAGATGGCGCGCACGCCGTAGGGGTTTTTCCAGTGGATGGTCTCCTTCAGCTCCTTCAGGTTCCACTGCATGCTGTGGCAGGAGGTACAGAATTCCAGCTCATTGGTGAAGTGAAGCCCCATGTTGAACAGACCGGCGAACACCACGCCCGCCAGAAAAATCAAAATGGCAATGCCCATGCTGATGCGTTGAGCCATGATTTCCTCCCCGGAAAGCCTTTGGTTGAACTACACGGCGCCGCCGGACGCCACTTTTTATTGTCGATACACCAGATGAGGCAGCCAGGTGGACAGTTGCGGCCACTTGGCCAGAAGCCCCAGCATGACAAGCTGTATCAGGATAAAGGGTATCACACCCCGGTAGATGGCGCTCGTGGTCACTTCCGGCGGCGCCACGCCCCGCAGATAGAAGAGCGCAAAGCCGAAGGGGGGCGTGAGAAAGGAGGTTTGCAGATTGATGGCGATCATGATCCCCAGCCAGATGGGGTCCAGGCCCATCGCCAGCAAAATGGGCCCCACCACGGGCACCACCACGAAGGTAATCTCGATAAAGTCGAGAATGAAGCCCAGCAGAAACATCAACAGCATCACCACCGCCACCGCGCCCACCACGCCACCAGGCAGGTTGCGCAGCAGCTCCTCCACCAGATCATCCCCGCCGAAGCCCCGAAACACCAGCGAGAAAACCGCCGCGCCGATGAAGATGACGAACACCATGCTGGTAACCTTAACCGTGGACTGCATCACCTCGCGCAGGGATTGCATATTGAACTGCCCCCGTTGCCAGGCCAGCAGCATGGCGCCCACGGCGCCTACCGAAGCCGCCTCGGTGGGAGTGGCGGCGCCGGCAAGAATGGAGCCGAGCACCGCTACGATAAGCATCAGCGGCGGCAGCAGCACGGTAGCCACGCGGCGCGCCAGGGAGCCCTGGGCGGAGAGGTCGGGCGCCGCCGGAACCTTGTCGGGACGGAAGATCGCCAGACCAATGAGATAGAGCAGATACATGGCCACCAGTCCGAGGCCGGGAATCACCGCGCCCACGAAAAGGTCGCCCACCGAGACCGTTTTCAGATCCCATATTCCCATCTTCAACTGCGCCTGCTGATAGGCCGATGAGAGCACGTCGCCCAGCAGCACCAGAATGATGGAAGGCGGGATGATCTGACCCAGGGTGCCGGAAGCGCAGATGGTGCCGGCAGCGACTGCGGGATCGTAGTTGCGCTTCACCATGGTGGGCAGGGAGAGCAGCCCCATGGTGACCACGGTGGCGCCAACGATGCCAGTGCTGGCCGCCAGCAGCATTCCCACCAGGGTGACGGAGATACCCAGGCCACCGCGCAGCCGGCCAAACAGTGCCGCCATGGTGTCGAGCAACTCTTCGGCCACCTTGGAGCGTTCCAGCATCACCCCCATGAAAACGAACAGAGGCACGGCGATGAGCGTTTCGTTGGTCATGATGCCGTAGATGCGGCTGGGCAATGCTTCGAGAAATGCGTTGTCGAAAACATCGAACCAATCGCCCACCAACGCGAACAACAAGGAAACGCCGCCGAGGGTAAAGGCCACCGGATAGCCCAGCATGAGCACCAGGGCCACCACGCCGAAGAGAATCAGGGGCAGATACTCAACCATCTTGCGTTCCACGCAGTTGCTGCACGCTTTTGAGGAACAAGGCAGTGCCTTGCAGCACCAGCGTCACCGGCAGGATGAGAATGAGGGTTTTCAGCAGGAAAACCCCCGGCAGGCCACCGGCCTCCCGGGAACCTTCCAGCACCGACCAGGATTCGGCCACATAGTCCCAACTGGCCACAAAGATGAAAATCGAAAGCGGCAGCAAGAGAAAGAGAGTACCCAGCAGATCGACCCATGCCTTTCCCCGGACACTCATCTTTTCGTAAAAGATATCCACCCGCACATGACCGCCGTGCTTGAGCGTGTAGGCCGCGCCCAGCATGAAGACCGCGGCGTGAAGGTAGGTGGCCGACTCCTGCATGGCGATCCAGCCCATGTCGAACAGATAGCGCAGCACCACCACCACGAAGACGATGAGAACCATCAGCAGACAGGCCCAGGCCACCATCCGCCCCAGGTATTCAGCCGTGGCTTCCAGAATCCGGATGAGGCGTTCCATGGTCACCAGCGATACAAGATCCACTGGGGCAGCACGATCCGGCCGGGATCATCACCCCGCACTTCGTCGAACTTGCCGTCGCCATCCAGATCCATGAGGTAGTAGGGCTTGCCATGGACGGGAATGATTTTCACCATGTAGAGATAGCCGTTGACGCGGTACTCCTGAATGGTGCGCCCCTCCTCCTCGCGGATGGTCACCTCCGGCTCCACCACTTGGCCGTTCTGATCGACAGGTGCAGGAGGCGACGACGTTTCTTCGTCCGCCAGCAGGGGTGCGCCGGTGGCCAGCGTCAGGAGCATGACGCAGAGAACTCGTTTCATCTTGCTGTTCCCGGCTTGATAAAGATAACCCATTATAGCTCCAGCAGGATCTCCTGCTCCTCGCGCGAGGGCTGGAAGCCGCGCCCGCCATAGTGGGCAAAGATGGCGTTCACTATCTCCTCGGGATCGTCGCAGACCTGCATCAGGTCCAAATCCTCGGGATCGATGGTCCCCTCGACCGCCAGGGTTTGCCGGAACCAGTCAAGCATCCCCTGCCAGTAGCTGCCCTCCACCAGAATGATGGGAATGCGCCGTCCCTTGCCGGTTTGTATCAGGGTCAGGCACTCAGCCAGTTCATCCAGGGTGCCGAAGCCGCCCGGCAGCACCACATAGGCGGATGCGTATTTGATGAACATCACCTTGCGGGCGAAGAAATGGCGGTATTCGATGGAGATGTCCTGGTAGGGGTTGCCCGACTGCTCATGCGGCAAAACAATGTTGAGCCCCACGCTGGGGGAAGGCCCCTCGAAAGCCCCCTTGTTGGCCGCCTCCATGATGCCCGGACCACCGCCGCTGACCACGGTGAAGCCGGCCTCGGACAACAGCCGCGCCACGGTCTCGGCCTTTTTGTACCAGGGGTGGTCGGGCGGGGTGCGCGCCGAGCCGAAAATGCTCACCGCCGGGCGGATGCGGCTGAGCTGCTCGAATCCCTCCACAAACTCCGCCATGATGCGGAAGATGCGCCAGGACTCGCGTTTGAGTTCCGCCTCCGATTCGGGCGTGCGGGGACGGATGGTGGAAAAATCGCTCATTCTTCTTCTCGTCTTCAGGTTAGAATCCCTCGCCTTTCACATCCGGGCGGATCCGCCGGACGCCACGGCAGTGCTGGAAAGACAACCGGCGCCACTATAGGCCATGAACGATCTCAATCCAAGGCAACGCGAAGCGGTCACCTGGCTCGACGGCCCCCTGCTGGTGCTGGCCGGCGCAGGCTCGGGCAAGACCCGGGTCATCACCCGCAAGATCGCCTGGCTGGTGGAAAAGGCAGGCATGGCGCCGCGCCACATCACCGCGGTCACCTTCACCAACAAGGCAGCACGGGAGATGAAGGCGAGGGTGGGAGCGCTGCTCAGCGGTCACAACAGCCGCGGGCTAACCATCTCCACATTCCATACCCTGGGGCTTAACATCCTGCGGCGCGATGGTGCCGCGGTGGGGCTTCGCTCCGGTTTTACCATCTACGATGCCCTCGACAGCGAACACCTGCTCAAGGAGTTGATGCTGGAACAGCAGCCCGACCGCGAAGCGGTGCGCCTGGCCCAGTGGGCCATCTCCCGCTGGAAGAATGCGCTTCTCGGCCCGGACGAGGCCCTGCGGCTGGCCGCCGACGACAAGGAACTGCGTCACGCCCGGATCTACAACGCTTATCAACAGGCGCTGTCGGCCTATAACGCGGTGGACTTCGACGATCTCATCCGCCTGCCGGTGTCCCTTCTGCAACAGGACGGCGACGCGCGCGAGCGCTGGCAGAACCGTATCCACCACCTGCTGGTGGACGAGTATCAGGACACCAACGGCGCCCAGTACGAACTGGTGAAACTGCTTACCGGCGCGCGCCAGGCGTTCACCGTGGTGGGCGACGACGATCAGTCCATCTACGCCTGGCGCGGCGCCCGCCCCGACAACCTGGCTCGGCTGAAAGAGGATTTTCCCCGCCTGAAAGTGGTGAAGCTGGAGCAGAACTACCGCTCCACCGGACGCATTCTGCGCGCCGCCAACGCGCTCATCGGCCACAATCCCCACCTGTTCGAAAAACGGCTCTGGAGCGAGCTTGGGCCGGGAGATTCCATCAGGGTACTGGTCTGCCGGGACGAAGAGCAGGAAGCGGAACGGGTGGTGTCGGAGATCCTCCACCAGAAGTTCACCCGGCGCGCCGCCTGGGGCGACTTTGCCATTCTCTACCGGGGCAACCATCAGGCACGGCTGTTCGAAAAGCAGCTACGGCTGCACAAGGTGCCCTACTTCCTCAGCGGCGGCACCTCGTTCTTCTCGCGGACCGAAATAAAAGATCTCATGGCCTACCTGCGGCTGCTGGCCAACCCCCATGACGATGCCGCCTTTCTGCGGGTGGTGAACACGCCAAGGCGGGGTATCGGACCCGGATCGCTGGAAAGGCTCACCAACCATGCCGCCGATCGGGGCGTGCCCCTGCTCGAAGCCCTGGACGAGCTGGGGCTGGAGGAGAAGCTCTCCGGCCGTCCCCTGAAGCAACTTCGGGAATTCGGCCAGTGGATCTGGCGGCTTGCCCGGCGGGCCGAAAGCGAACCGCCGGCGGCCACCCTGCGCCAGCTTGTGCGGGATATCGACTACGAAGACTGGCTGTTGCAAAGCTCCCCCAACGACAAGGCGGCGCGTCGACGCATGGAGAACGTCAACGACCTCATCGCCTGGCTGGAGCGGCTGCAACAAGACGAGATCAAGGGCGACAATCTGGCCGAGCTGGTGAACCACCTGTCGCTGATGGATCTGCTGGAACGGCATGACGAGGAAAGCGCGGACGACCGGGTAAGCCTGATGACTCTGCATGCCGCCAAGGGGCTGGAATTTCCCGTGGTCTTTCTGGCGGGCATGGAAGAAGAGCTGCTGCCCCACCGCACCAGCATCGAGGAGGAGAACATCGAGGAAGAGCGGCGCCTGGCCTATGTGGGCATCACCCGCGCGCGACGGCGGCTCTTCCTGTCGCTGGCGAAAAAACGGCGCAGGGGCGGCGAGCTGGCCGAGTGCGAACCCAGCCGTTTTCTTTCGGAACTGCCCGCCGACGAGCTGGAATGGGAAGGGCGCGACGAAGCGCTGGACCCGGAAGAGAAAAAGGCCAGGGGGCGCGCCCACCTGGCCTCATTGAAAGCAATGCTTGAATAGCTCAGGGCTTGAGCGCGGCCAGCCAGTCGGCAATGGCTTTCATTTCGGCGTCCGAAACACCGGCGATGATGGGCTTCATCATTGCGGTCTGGCCGTTGTGGCGGGCGCCGCTCTTGATGTCCTTCATCTGGTTCAGCAGATAAACCGCGCTCTGGCCGGCCAGCTTGGGAAAATTGGGCGTCTTGGTCTTGGCATCGGCGCCATGGCAGCCGGCGCACCCCTTGGCCGCGAAGAGCGCAGCCCCCTTGTTGCCACCACCAGCCGGAGCGGCGGCGGGCCTGGGTGCGGCAGCAGTCTTTGGAGCGGCGGCGGATTTGGCGGGGGGGGTGGCCTGCGCCGTGGCTTTAGCCGCGGGTGCGGCATGCGCCTTGGCGGAAGCGGCTTCCGTCTTGTCGGCCTGGCCGGCCACATTCACCTGCCCCACGGGCTTGATGCGGGAGAGCACGTCGTCCGCCGCCTGGGCGGAAAAAGCCGCCACCACGGCCAAAGACGCAATCAGAATCTTGGTTTTCTTGGCCACTTTGGAATCCTCGAAAAAAGGTATTTCAGAGTCAGCTGATGATACCACCCCAGATGGCCAGCCTCCAGCCGGTGGACGGTCTCATGGCGGTAACCGGTCGGCTTGGTTATAGTTGTAGCCATGAAGTACAGCTGCCGGAAGTGCCATGTCTGAAGAGAAGGCTCCCCCCGCCGTGGATGCCAAGCTGTTACGGGCGGCCCGCTCTTTCGAGGCCATCCTTTTCAGTCAGATCGAAATACAGGAAAAACTGAGCAACGATCTGAAAAACGCCATCCGCTTCGGCATGGTGATTCTCGGTCTTATCGCCATTTCCATTCTGGTGCTGCTGCTCACTCTCTCGTCCCAGATCAACCGCATCTCCAACGTGGTGGCCGACATGAACCATAATGTGGAGATCGTGGACCAGCAGATGCGGCGGGTGAACAAGGCGGTCAGTTCCATGGCCCGGCGGGTGGCGCTGCTCGAATCCATGGATCAGCAGACCAGCACCATGAAGCAGGAGATGGCCGCCATCACAGGTGATGTGAACAACATGCACCAGACCATCGCAACCATGTCGGGCCACATGGACAAGGTGCGCCATTCGGTGGAAAACATGGCGGTCACCATCGACCGCATGGACGACGAAGTGCAGATGATGGCGGCCGACATGCAGCACATGGCCAAGCCGGCGCGCGGCATCAAAAAGATATTCCCCCTTCCTTGAGGTGAAAGCGGTGGCGGAAGAGGAGAAAAAACTTTTCATCGACATGGTGGGCCGGCTGAGCTGGGAGACCCAGCTCCATCTGGACGAGCGTCACCACCATTTTTACATCAACAAGCTGGTGGTGGTGCTCATCTCCATCCTGCTGGTGGTGCTGGCGGTGATAAACGTCTACTACGTGGCCATTCTCTACCGCAACCTCAATGGGATCGTGGACAACATGGACGCCATGCACCGCCACATGCAGACCGTTTCCGCGCGCATGGAACAGGTCACCAACACCATGGAAGGAATGGAGCAGCAGATGCGCCATATGGACAATATCGAAACCAACACCGGCGCCATGGCGGAAACCATGCCCACGATCCACAACAGCATGGACCGCATCCGCGATGATATCGCCACCATGGACACCGACATGGATCACATGAGCGCCGGCATGGGCCACATTGACCAACGTTTCCGCCACATGACCGACGGCGTGGCGGTGATGCGCTTCCATGTCTGGACCATCTCCCGTCCCATGGGTGCCATGAACCCCCTGATCCCCTGATCGGCTGTGCTGCAACTGGAAAACCTCGGCCTGGGAAGAGGCCCGAAGACCCTTTTCACCGGCGCCAGCCTGCAAATCCATCCCGGCTGGAAAGTAGGCGTCACCGGCGCCAACGGCTGCGGCAAATCGAGCCTCTTTTCGTTGATACTGGGCGAGCTTGCGCCGGATGAAGGCAATATAAAGCTGCCCCGGGACTGGGTGGTGGCCCATGTGGCCCAGGAAACACCCTCTGACTCCCGCCCCGCCATCGAACTGGTGCTGGACGGCGACCAAACCCTGCGGCAGACGGAAGCCGCCCTTGCGCAAGCCCAGGATGCGGGAGACGGCGGCGCCATCGCCCGGTTCCACGCCCAACTGGAGTCCATCGGCGGCTACCGTGCCCAAAGCCGGGCAGCGGCCCTGCTTCGCGGCCTGGGCTTCCAACCAGGGGACGAAAACCGCCCGGTAAACAGCTTTTCAGGCGGCTGGCGCATGCGGCTCAACCTGGCGCGCGCGCTCTTCTGCCGTTCCGACCTGTTGCTGCTCGACGAGCCCACCAACCATCTCGATCTGGACGCGCTCCTCTGGCTGGAAGGATGGCTGGCCCGGTATTCAGGCACTCTGCTGCTCATCTCCCACGACCGGGACTTTCTCGACGCCGTGAGCGATCACATCCTCCATATCGAACAGCAACGGATGACGCTCTACAGCGGCAACTACAGCGATTTCGAAAAGCAGCGCGCCGCCCGCCTGGCGCAACAGCAGGCGCTGTACCAGAAGCAGCAGCGTGAAATAGCCAACATGCGCGCCTTCGTGGCCCGCTTCCGCGCCAAGGCAAGCAAGGCGCGCCAGGCCCAGAGCCGGCTCAAGGCGTTGGAGCGGATGACGATCATCGCGCCCGCCCATGTGGATTCGCCTTTCCAGTTTGGTTTTCTCGAACCGGAAAAGCAGCCACGCCCGTTGTTGCGCCTTGAAGAAGCCGCCTGCGGCTATGGAGAGGCTCCGGTGCTGCAACAACTTGACCTCACCCTGATGCCAGGGGATCGCCTGGGACTGCTGGGCCCCAACGGAGCGGGCAAATCCACCCTGGTGAAACTGCTGGCCGGAACGCTGCAACCCTGTGCGGGCCGGCTGGAACGGGCGCGCGACCTGCGGGTGGGTTATTTCGCCCAACACCAGTTGGATCAGCTTCATCCAGACCACACCCCGCTGGAGCATCTGCTGCAAGTCGAGCCTGGCCTGACCGAACAGGAGGCGCGGGACTACCTCGGCAGTTTCGGTTTTGGCGGCAACAGGGCGCTGGAGAAGGTGGCCCCCTTTTCCGGCGGCGAGAAGTCCCGCCTCGCCCTGGCGCTGCTCATCCGCCGCCGCCCCAATCTGCTGCTGCTGGACGAACCCACCAACCATCTCGATCTGGAAATGCGCCAGGCGCTGTCGGTGGCGCTGCAATCGTTCAGCGGCGCCTTGGTACTGGTTTCTCACGACCGCCATCTGCTGCGTGTGACAACCGATTCCCTGTTGCTTGTGGAAGGCGGCGGCGCGCGCCCCTTTGACGGCAGTCTGGACGACTATCCCACCTGGCTGGCCCGTCGAAACGCGGCATCGAAAAAGACGCCGACAACCCGCTCCACCACCGACCGCAAGGCTGAAAGACGGGCGGCCGCCCAGCGGC
>JALVUB010000082.1 GCA_027023915.1 Sedimenticola sp. | reverse complement strand
CTGCAGGGGCATGTCCAGGTAGGGCAGGATCTTCCCCTCGGCCATCAGCGGAATCAGCCGGTCCACCTGGGGATAGGGATAGACGTAGTGGAGCCGCACCCAGGCCGGCAGCTCGCCCAGCACTTGGGCCAGGGACTCGATGCGGGTCTCCAGGGGCCGGCCCTGCCAGAAGTCGGGGCGGTATTTGAGATCCAGGCCGTAGGCGCTGGTGTCCTGGGAGACCACCAGCAGCTCCCGCACCCCAGACTCCACCAGCCGCTGGGCCTCCGCCGCCACCTCGGCCAGGGGCCGGCTCACCAGGTCGCCGCGCAGGCTCGGGATGATGCAGAAGGTGCAGCGGTGGTTGCACCCCTCGGAGATCTTCAGGTAGGCGTAGTGGCGCGGGGTGAGCTTCACCCCCTGGGGCGGGATCAGGCTCGACCAGGGGTCGTGGGGCGGCGGCAGCCGGCGGTGCACCAGCGCCATCACCTCCTCGTAGGCGTGGGGGCCGGTGATCCCCAGCACCCGCGGGAAGCGCGCCCGGATCTCGGCCTCCCGCGCCCCCAGGCAGCCGGTGACGATCACCGCGCCGTTGGCGTCCAGGGCCTCGCCGATGGCCTCCAGGGACTCCTCCACCGCGGCGTCGATGAAGCCGCAGGTGTTGACGATCACCAGCGCCGCCTCCTGGTAGCTGGGCACCAGCCGGTACCCCTCCGCCCTGAGCTGGGTGAGGATGCGCTCGGAGTCCACCAGGTTCTTGGGACAGCCGAGGCTGACGAAGCCGATGGCGGGAGACTGCAGGGACACTGGATCAGCCGTTGAGAAAGTCGCTGATAGACACCGCCTGGGACTGGCCGATCTGAACGATGATGCTCTCTTCCAAGGCGATCTGGCCCTCGCGGATATAGGGGAGCAGTTCGTTCACCAGTTGCAGCACGATGGCCATGCCGTCGCGGTTGCGGTCGCCCTCGGGAAGCTGCTGGATGCCTTGCACCAATTCCTGCTGGTAGCGGGCGAAGGTCTCGCCCTGCTCTTCCAGGGAGGCGGACTTGAACTCGTCGGTGAAACTCACCAGAAGCTGCCAGCCGGCGGCCTCGGGTTCGTTCACCACCATGATCTTCAACGGGCCGTTAATCTCGGTCATCGGTTTCCTCGGATTCGTTGTTGCCACAGTTCGCGCCCCTGGCCGCTGCGGCGCTTGTTGCCCTGGGCGGCGTTGAGGATGCCGCGCAGGATGTTGATCTCGTGCTGGTCCATTTCCGCGCGGTGGAAGAGGCGGCGCAGGCGGCGCAGGAGCTTTTCGGGGTTGCGCTCGTCGAGATAGCCGATGTCGTAGAGGGCCTGGGTGAGATGCTCCATGAACCCCTCGAAAGCCTCCACCGGCGCCGGCTCGCGTCCCGCCTCTTCGGGCTGATTCTGTGCCATGCGCAGCTCGTAGGCGATCACCTGCACCGCCATGGCCAGGTTGAGGGAGCTGTACTCGGGATTGGCGGGAATGTGCACCAGGTAGTGGCACAGATCCAGCTCGGCGTTGGTGAGACCAGTGCGCTCGCGACCGAAGAGCAGCGCCACCCGCCGCCCGGCCCCGGCCTCGGCGGCCACCTTGGCGGCGCACTGGCGGGGATCGAGCTGGGGCCAGCGCACCTTGCGGAGACGGGCGCTGGCGCCGATCACCAGCTGGCAGTCGGCCAGGGCGTCGTCCAGGGTGTCGTACACTTGCGCGGCGCGCAGCAGGTCATCGGCGCCCGAGGCGCGCGCCACCGCCTGGCCGCTAAGATGGTCGCAGGGGCGCACCAGGGCCAGCTCGCTCAGACCCATGTTCTTCATGGCCCTCGCCACGGCGCCGATGTTGCCGCCGTGGGAGGTCTCCACAAGAACGATACGCACATGGTTCAGCATGGGGGCAGGGTACACCAACGACTTTTGCCGCACCATGGGCTTGACAGTGGAAGGGGGTTCATTAGAATAGCGCCTCACCCACGCGGGAATAGCTCAGTTGGTAGAGCACAACCTTGCCAAGGTTGGGGTCGCCGGTTCGAATCCGGTTTCCCGCTCCAGGTTCCGAAGGGCTTGGGTCGGCTCGGCCCGAGCCCTTTTCTCTCTTGGCCTGGTGGCAGAGTGGTCATGCAGCGGCCTGCAAAGCCGTGTACCTCGGTTCGACTCCGGGCCAGGCCTCCATCCTCCCCTATCTTGCAAGTTCAACCACGCCGTGCCGCAGCGCGAAGTGGGTGAGTTCCACATCGTTGCTCACTCCCAGCTTTTCGAACAGCCGCGCGCGGTAGGTGCTCACCGTCTTCGGGCTGAGAAAAAGGGCGTCGGAGATC
>JALVUB010000081.1 GCA_027023915.1 Sedimenticola sp. | reverse complement strand
TCTCGCGCATTTTTCGCGCTAATCTTCACAAAGTACTTTAAGTTTGTTATGTACCGCCATGTTTTGGTGGCGGTTTGATTTGATTTGAAATGTGTCGGTAAGCCTTTGAGTTGAAAGCATTTTTTTTGATTTCTTCCTTGACCGGCGAAAGAATAGCTCCTATGATTGTGTCGAATTGTGGGGAATTGTGGGGAAGAAGGGGGATTTGTGTTCCTCGGCGTCAACACTTTGAGCATGGACACCAAGGGGCGCCTGGCCATTCCGGTGAAATACCGGAAAGAGCTGGCCGCCGACGGTGCCGGCATGGTGGTGACGGTCAACCCCCATGACCGCTGTCTGTGGCTCTATCCGGAGCGCGAATGGCAGCCCATTGCCCAGCGTGTCTCCCGCCTTCCCTCGTTGATCCCGCAAAACAAAAACCTGCAACGGCTCCTTATCGGCTATGCCGAGGAGGTGCAGCTCGATGGACAGGGTCGGATTCTGCTGAGCAAGTCGTTGCGTGATTACGCCGGAATGAACAAACAGGTGGCGCTGGTCGGCCAGGGCCACAAGTTCGAGATTTGGGATAACGACGCCTGGAACAACAATCGTGAAGAGTGGTTGGAAGCGTTCCGCAATCCACAGGAGGGGCTGTCGGAAGAGCTCGCCAATCTGGCGCTCTGATGAAGGAGGGGCTGCGCCACAAGCCGGTGCTGCTGGAAGAGGCAGTGGATGCGCTGATGGTAAAGCCGGACGGCTGCTACATCGACGGCACTTTCGGGCGGGGTGGGCACAGCGGCGCCATTCTCGAACGGTTGGGGCGGAAAGGGCGGCTCATCGCGTTCGACAGGGACGCTGAAGCGGTTGCGCATGGAAAAGAGAGATGGGGAGATGACCGGCGTCTCCATCTGGTGAACGCCAGTTTTGCCAGGTTGGCCGAGGAGGCCGAAAGGCAGGGAGTGAAAGGCAAGGTGAACGGAGTTTTGCTTGATCTGGGCGTGTCGTCGCCGCAACTGGACGATGCCGCGCGCGGCTTCAGTTTCCTGCGGGAGGGGCCGCTTGACATGCGCATGGACCGTTCAAGTGGCCCTTCCGCCGCCGATTGGCTGGCAAAGGCATCGGAAGAGGAGATCGCCCGGGTGTTGTGGGAGTACGGCGAGGAGCGCTACGCGCGGCGCATTGCCCGTGCCGTTGTGGAGCGGCGAAAGAGCCGGCCGCTGCGTACCACAGTCGATCTGGCGGAGCTGGTCTCTGCCGCCGTGCCGACGCGGGAGCGAAACAAACATCCCGCCACGCGGACTTTTCAGGCGGTTCGCATCTGGATCAATGGCGAGCTGGAGGCCTTGAAAGCGGGATTGTCCGGTGCCGTGGAGGTGTTGGCAAGAGGTGGCAGGCTGGTGGTCATCAGCTTTCACTCTCTTGAGGACCGGCTGGTCAAGCGGTTCTTGCGGGAACAGTCCCGGGGGAAGCGGTTGCCGAAAGGGGTTCCGGTCACCGCCGGGATGGAACAGCCGGGGCGGTTGCGTCTGGTGGGCAAGCCGGTACGGCCTGGTGAGTCGGAAGTGTTGGAAAACCCCCGGGCTCGCAGCGCCATCATGCGGGTGGCGGAAAAGCGTGCATGAGACGACCGCATCTGTTGCTGATCGCTGTGCTTGGGCTGGGTGTGGTGGCCTCGGCGGTGGCCGTGGTGCATGCCAAATATCGCTCGCGGGTGCTGTTTGCCGAGCTGCGGCAGTTGCAAAGAGAGGCGGACGGGTTGGATATCGAATGGAAGGCGTTGCTCATCGAGCACGGTGCCTGGGGGGCGCCCCACCGCATCGAGGTGGAAGCACGCAAGCGGCTGAACATGCGTCCGCCCAGGGCGGATGAGATAGTGGTTATCAGAGAGTAATGGCGAAACGACGCAACAGGCGGGCGCGCATCCAAAGGCGGGCGGAGAACATGCCGAAGACCTACGCGGGTCGTCGCCGCTTTGTGCTCATGCTGTTTGTGATCGCCATGGCGGCGCTTCTGGCGCAAGCGGTAAAACGGCAGATTTTTGAAAAGGATTTTCTTCAGTCCGAGGGCGCCGACAGGTATCTGGACAAGGTGGTGGTGGCCGCTCACAGAGGTGCCATCACCGACCGCAACGGCGTTGTTCTGGCGATGAGCGCGCCGGTGGATTCCATTGGCGCCAATCCCAGGATTCTGCGTCCCGACAGTGAAGGGCTGCCGGAGTTGGCCAAGGCACTGGGCATGGATCTGGACGATCTGCGTCACCGTCTGGCGCGATACAGCCGCCGCCATTTCATCTATTTAAGAAGGCGTCTGCCGCCGGCCAGGGCGAGTCAGGTGCTGACGCTGGCGAAGAAAAGGGGAATCCGGGGTATCCAGGTACGGCGGGAGTACCGCCGTTACTACCCCGATGGCGAGATTTTCGCTCATGTGGTGGGTTTCACCAACATCGACGACCGGGGGCAGGAAGGGCTGGAACTGGCTTTTGACCAAGAGCTGGCCGGCGCTCCTGGCCTCAAGCGGGTGCTGCGCGACGGCCATCACCACGTGGTGGCGGATGTGGAGAGCCTGCGCATGCCTCGTCCGGGACGCGATCTGGTTTTGAGCCTGGATCAGAGGATTCAGTATGTGGCATACCGCGAATTGAAATCGGCGGTGCGCAAGAACAGTGCCAGATCGGGCTCCGTGGTGGTTCTCAATCCGCGCACGGGCGAGATTCTGGCGATGGTCAACCAGCCCGGCTACAACCCCAACGGCAACCGCAGCAGCCGGGGCGGGCGGCTTCTCAACCGGGCGGTGGCCCAGGTTTTTGAGCCTGGTTCCACCATGAAGCCCCTGGTTATCTCCACTGCCCTGGACATGGGGTTGGTCTCCGTCGACAGCCATATCGACACCCGTCCGGGTTTCATCAAGATTGGCCGGTATGAAGTAAAGGATCACCATCCGCTGGGGGTGGTGGATCTGACCACCATCATCCAGAAATCCAGTAACGTCGGCGCGGCCAAGATTGCGTTGTCAGTGCCGAAGGAACACCTTTACCGGTATCTGTCGCGTTTTGGTCTGGGGCGTGTCACCGGCATCAGCTATCCCGGAGAAGTGAGCGGCAGGTTGCGGCCGCCCGCCCGCTGGGCGCACATAGACCACGCGACCATTGCCTATGGCTACAGCATATCCGTTACGCCGTTACAGCTTGCACAGGCCTATTCGGTTATTGCGGCCGATGGTGTCCGAAGAAAACTGACATTGTTACGGCGTGATCGGCCGCCTCTGGGCAAGCGGGTGTTGAAGACAGCCACCGCCCGCGCCGTGCGTCGGATGATGGAGGCTGTCGTCCGGCCGGGTGGAACCGCGCCTCTGGCGGCGGTGCCGGGTTACCGGGTGGCGGGAAAGACCGGAACCGCGAGAAAGCTGGGTGCAGGCGGGTATGAAGAGCACCACTATGTGGCGCTCTTTGTTGGCATGGTGCCGGCAAGTGATCCCCGCCTGGTTGCGGTGGTGGTGATCGATGATCCTCGTGGCAAGGTCTATTACGGCGGTTTGGTGGCGGGGCCGGTGTTCTCCCGCATCATGGATGAATCCTTGCGACTGCTCAATATTCCTCCGGATGACCTCAAGCCACGGCAGGCGGTGCGTCTGGCACGGCTGGAGCGGGAGCGTTGAAAGCGTTGATGAAGAAGGAAGAATACCTCTGGCGGGCGGGTGACCTGCTTGAAATGCTTCATTTGTCGCCTGGCGAATGGCGGGCGATGGCGGTGGACGGCGTGGCCATTGACAGCCGGGAAGTTGTCGATGGCGGTATTTTCCTCGCCTGTGAAGGAAGTCGTGGCCATGGCCTCGAGCATGTGGCTGACGCTGTTGCGCGGGGCGCGGTGCTGGTGCTAGCCGAGCCCACGACGCGGTGGGATGAAGCGCGAATGACAGCCTTGTCACGGCGGCTGGACGTGACCGTGCTTTCCTGTCCCGGCCTGCGTCGGGCGGCCAGCGGCATCGCGGCGCGGTTTTACGGCGAACCGGCCAGCCGTATGCGAATGACGGGCGTTACCGGCACCAACGGCAAGACCAGTGTCACTCTCTTTCTCGCTCAGGCGTTGGGGAGTCGCTGGCGGTGTGCTGTCACGGGCACCATAGGCAATGGTTTTCCTGGTCGCTTGGAGCCGTCCACCCACACCACGCCAGACGCGGTGCAGGCTCAGCGCATTCTGGCTGGATTGGAAGCCACTGGCGCCGAGGCGGTGGCCATGGAGGTTTCCTCCCACGCGCTGGATCAATACCGGTTGGAGGCGGTGCCTTTCCACACTGCGGTGTTCACCAACCTCAGTCGGGATCATCTCGATTACCACGGTTCGATGCGCGCCTATGCGGCGGCCAAGGAGCGGTTGTTCCAGCGGTCGGAACTTCAGTTGGCGGTAATCAACAGCGATGACGATACCGGCGCGGCGTTGGTGGAAAAACTCAAGGGTCGGGTGCGCACCGTGGCCTGTCACCGGGGTGGTCGCACCCTGGGGGCGGACGAATTTGTCCGGCTGGAGTCCCTCGAGCAGGGTGATGACGGATTGACATTGGAAGTGGCCAGCTCCTGGGGCGGCGGCGTTATCGAAAGCAATTTGGTGGGTGATTTCAACGCCACCAACCTGCTGCTGGTGTTGGGCGTGCTGCTTGCCTGGGGAGTACCCATGGAAGAGGCGGTGCCGCGGCTCGCCACTTTGGAGACGGTTCCCGGCAGGATGCAACGCTTTGGTGGTGGCGACCGGCCGTTGGTGGTGGTCGATTATGCGCATACACCCGACGCCTTGCAGCGCGCGCTCACCAGCCTGCGGGGTCACACCCGGGGCAGGCTTTGGTGCGTTTTTGGTTGCGGCGGTGATCGGGATCGTGGCAAACGGCCGCAGATGGGGCGAATTGCCGAGGCGCTGGCGGACGAAGTGATCGTCACCGACGACAATCCGCGTCACGAGCCTTCCACCAGCATCATTGCCGACATTCTGGAGGGGATGGAGTCCCCGTCCTCGGTTCATGTCATTGCCGACCGGGCGTGGGCCATCGCCACCGCCCTGGCCGAGGCGCGCACGGGCGATGTGGTGCTTGTGGCCGGCAAGGGGCACGAAAACTATCAGCAGGTGGGCGATCTGAAACTGCCGTTCAGCGACCTGGAGCAGGTGCGACGCTGGCTGGAGGAGGAGGGATGATCCATTTCACCCTCAGCGATCTGGCGCAAAGGCTGCCGGCGGTGTTGCACGGCGCTGATGCCGAGGTATTGGGCGTGAGCAGCGACAGCCGCAGCCTGAGTCCCGGCGGCCTTTTCGTGGCCCTACATGGCCCCCGTTTTGACGGTCATGACTTTCTGGAACAGGTGGCCGAAAAGGGGGCCGCCGGCGCGCTGGTGGATGGTCGCGTCAGCGACGCACTGCCTTGCTTGCGGGTGGAGAATGCCCGCATCGGATTGGGGAGACTTGGTGCTCTCTGGCGTGAAGCGTCACGAGCCCAGGTGGCGGCGGTCACCGGCAGCAACGGCAAGACCACGGTGAAGGAGATGCTGGCCGCCATTCTGGCGCGGGTGGGAGAGACGCTGGCTACTCAGGGCAATCTGAACAACGACATCGGCCTGCCGCTCACCCTCTGCCGATTGCAGGATGAACAGTTCGCGGTGGTGGAGATTGGCGCCAACCATCCGGGTGAAATCAGCTATTTGAGCCGCATTGCCCGGCCTCGGGTGGCGATTATCAACAATGCGGGTCGCGCTCATCTGGAAGGCTTCGGTACGCTTGAAGGAGTGGCGCGGGCCAAGGGAGAGATCATCGAGGGGTTGGCGGCAGATGGTGTGTTGGTGTTCAACGCCGACGACCCTCACGCGCCCCTCTGGCGTGAGATGGCGGGCCAGCGCGGAAAAATCACTTTTGGCGTGGAAAAGGCGGCTGATGTCAGCAGTCCCGCCGGTTCCCTGGAACTGGCCTGGAACGAAACCGGTTTTAACAGCCGTTTTGAGGTTCGCGTCGGCGACGAGACGTTTACTGTCGCCCTGGCGCTTGCCGGAGCGCACAACCGCATGAACGCCCTGGCGGCCATAGCCGCCGCGCACGCCATGGGAGTGCCACGCCGGGCCATGATAGAAGGGCTGGCGGATCTGAAGCCGGTGGCTGGTCGGTTGGCTCCGCGAAAAGGGGTGAAAGGCGTGTGGGTGGTGGACGACAGCTATAACGCCAATCCCGATTCGGTGCGCCGGGCCGCTGAAGTGCTGGCCACCGCTCCGGGCCGAAAGTTGCTGGTATTGGGTGATCTGGGTGAGTTAGGCGGTGAGGCCGAGGCGCTTCACCGCGAGCTTGGGGAGCAGATTTACCACCAAGGGGTGGATCTGCTTTTCACATGTGGCGCTCTCAGCCGGGCGGCCAGCGAGGCATTCGGTGGCGGCGCAAGCCATTTCGACAGCAGGGAAGCGTTGGTGGATGCGCTGCTGCCGCGGTTGGAACCGGGGGACACCGTATTGGTGAAAGGCTCTCGCGCCGCGCGCATGGAACAGGTGGTGGAAGCTCTCTGCCGGGAGGTGGCGGCATGCTGATCTGGCTGGCCGACTATCTGGCCCAATACGAGCCTGCCTTCCGGGTGTTCCATTACATTACCCTGCGGGCCATTCTCGCGGTGCTCACCGCGCTGGTAATCTCATTCCTGGTCGGGCCGGGCATGATCCGCCGCCTGAGCTATTACAAGATCGGCCAGACGGTGCGCGACGACGGTCCCCAGACCCATCTCTCAAAGGCGGGAACCCCCACCATGGGGGGCGCGCTGATTCTGGTGGCGATGGCGGTGGCGGTGCTGCTCTGGTCGCGGCTGGACAATCGCTATGTCTGGATTGTTCTGCTCACCACCTTGGCCTTCGGCGTGGTGGGGTTGGTGGATGACTACCGCAAGCTGGTGCTGCGCGATCCAAAAGGGTTGCCGGCGCGCTGGAAATATCTCTGGCAGTCGCTGCTGGGGCTGGCTGCCGCCTATGCGCTGTTTGCCACCGCCCGCGCGCCGGCGGAGACCCAGCTTATTGTGCCCTTTTTCAAAAACGTGGTGGTCGACCTCGGCCCCTGGTTCATCCTGTTGGCCTACTTCGTCATCGTCGGCTCCTCCAACGCGGTAAACCTCACCGATGGACTGGACGGCCTGGCGATTCTGCCCACAGTAATGGTGGCGGGGGCCCTGGGTATCTTCGCCTATGTGTCCGGCCACCACTATCTCTCCAAATACCTGCTCATTCCCTATCTGCCGGGAGTGGGCGAGCTGACCATCTTTTGCGGCGCCCTGGTGGGGGCCGGGCTGGGCTTTCTCTGGTTCAACGCCTATCCCGCCCAGGTCTTCATGGGTGATGTGGGCGCGTTGGCGCTGGGCGCGGCGCTGGGTGTGGTGGCGGTGTCGGTACGCCAGGAACTGGTGCTCTTCATCATGGGTGGGTTGTTTGTAATGGAGACTGTGTCGGTGATTTTGCAGGTGGCCTCGTTCCGCCTCACCGGCAGGCGCATCTTCCGCATGGCGCCCCTGCACCACCATTTCGAACTAAAGGGCTGGCCCGAGCCGAGGGTCATCGTGCGCTTCTGGATCATTACAGTGATCCTGGTGCTAGTAGGGCTGGCCACGCTGAAGATCCGGTGATGGCAACGGCAGTTGAACAAATGATGGCGGCGAAAAGGGCGCTGGTGGTGGGCCTGGGCAAAACCGGTCTCTCCTGTGTCCGTTTTCTCGTTTCGCATGGATGGCGGGTGGCGGTCACCGACAGCCGTGAACAGCCGCCGGGGTTGGAGACACTGCGGCAAGAGCTGCCGGACGTGGGACTCTTTCTCGGCGGTTTTGCCGCTGAGGCTTTTGCTCATGCCGACCTGCTGGTGGTGAGCCCCGGTGTGCCCCTGGCTACCCCCGAGGTGGAAGCCGCCGTGGCGCGGGGTGTGCCTGTTGTTGGAGACATCGAGCTTTTCGCCCGCGAAGCGGCCGCGCCCGTGGCCGCCATCACCGGCTCCAACGGCAAGAGCACGGTGACCACCTTGTTGGGACAGATGGTGCGCGAAGCCGGTATCGGCGCTGCCATCGGCGGCAATCTGGGCGAACCGGTGCTGGATCTGCTGGAACAACCGGCGCAGTGCTATGTGTTGGAACTTTCCAGCTTCCAGCTCGAGACCACCGAAAGCCTGGCGCCGGCGGTGGCCACGGTGCTCAACATCAGTCCGGACCACATGGACCGTTATCCCTCGCTGGAAGCCTATGCGGCGGCCAAGGCCAAAATCTACCGCCAGGCGGAAGTGGGAATCTACAACCTGGACGACTCACGGGTGATGGCCATGCCGAAAGCGCCCGAGGCACGCTTCTTTACTCTCGGCGAACCACAGGACGATGCCACTTTCGGCGTGCGGGTGGGGAACGGTGAGGCATGGCTCTGTCGCGGCAGCGAGCCGTTGTTGACCGCCGGCGAGCTGCGCATGGCCGGGCTGCACAACCGGGCCAACGCGCTGGCTGCATTGGCCATGGGCAGCGTGCTGGAGCTGCCGCTGGAATCCATGGTTTCCGTGCTTCGTCACTTCCCCGGCCTGCCCCACCGTAGCGAGCACGTCGCCACCATAGACGGTGTTGCCTGGTACAACGATTCCAAAGGCACCAACCCGGGCGCCACCCAGGCTGCTTTGGAAGGGCTGGCGGACGGTCACGGGCGCACGGTGCTCATTGCCGGCGGTCAGGGCAAGGGGGCCGATTTTTCGGTGCTGGCCGCGCCGGTGCGGCAGTACGCCAGCGCGGTGGTGCTGCTGGGCGAGGATGCGGATCTTCTGGCCAAGGCCTTGGCTGACACTGTTCCACTGGTAAAGGTGGAGAACATGAGTCAGGCGGTGGAAGAAGCGGCGAGACTGGCCCGGCCCGGTGACCGGGTGCTTCTCTCTCCTGCTTGCGCCAGTTTCGACCAGTTCCGCAATTTCGAGCATCGGGGCGAGGTGTTTCGCCGTCTGGTGGAGGAGCTCTGCCGGTGAGCGCGCTGGCCTGCAAATCCTGGGTTTGGCGGGGGCTGCCATCCTCGGTGGACTGGTGGCTGCTTCTCTCCACCTTGTGCCTGGCGGGGCTCGGCGTGGTGATGGTGGGCTCGGCATCGATCCATCTGGGCGGCGCGCGGGGTGCCAATTACGGCTACCTGGAAAAGCATCTGTTGGCGCTCATGTTGGGCATGGTGGGTGCCTGGCTGGCGTTTCAGATTCCCTTGCGCTGGCTGGAGAAAGACAGCACGCCGCTCTATTTTCTCGGCTTGTTTCTGCTCGCCCTGGTGCTGCTGCCGGGCGTGGGCAAAACGGTCAACGGCGCCACCCGATGGATCGCGCTGGGTGGTTTCAATCTCCAGACCTCCGAATTCATGAAGCTCTTCATGATCTTCTACATGGCCGGCTACCTGGTGCGGCGCAAGGTGGAGGTGGCCTACACCATATGGGGAGTGCTCAAGCCGGTGTTGCTGGTGGCCCTGGCGGCCATGTTGTTGATGGCCCAGCCCGACTTCGGCACCACCGTGGTGCTGCTCTCCACGGTGATGGGCATGCTTTTTCTCGGTGGCGCGCCCTTGTGGCAGTTTGGCACGCTCTTTCTGTTGGTGGCCATGGGGGGTGCCCTGCTGGTGGTGATCTCGCCCTACCGGCTGGAGCGGGTCACCTCATTTCTCAACCCCTGGGCCGATCCCTTTGGAGCCGGTTATCAGCTTTCCCAGGCGCTCATCGCCTTCGGGCGTGGTGAGTGGACCGGCGTTGGTCTGGGTAACGGCATTCAGAAACAGTTCTACCTGCCCGAGGCTCACACCGATTTCATCATGGCGGTGATCGGAGAAGAGTTTGGATTGATGGGCACCATCGCGGTGATTCTGCTTTTTGCGCTGGTGGTATGGCGCGCCTTTGCCATAGGCGCGGTTGCGGAATCCAAGGATCGGCCCTATGCGGCCCATGTGGCCTGGGGTGTCGGCTTGTGGTTGGGTATGCAGGCCTTTATTAACATCGGCGTCAATGTGGGGCTGTTGCCCACAAAAGGGTTGACGC
>JALVUB010000080.1 GCA_027023915.1 Sedimenticola sp. | reverse complement strand
AGAGGATGCCGCGCGGGCCGTGGCGGTCGGCGTGGGGGAGGATGGCGGGGGCGGCCCACTCCACCAGCTCCCCCTTGCGGAAGGGGATGCCGCGCAGGTCGCTGGGCTCCATCTGCGACAGGCGGATGTCGATCACCGGCACGCCGTGCTTTTCCGCCACCTCGGCCACCATCTGCGACTTGCCCACGCCGGGCGGCCCCCAGAGCATCACCGGGGTGTGGTGGCCCTCGGCGGTGCTGGTGAATTCACGGTCGAGAATAGTAAGAAGCTGTGCCGGTCGCATTTTGTGAAATCAGGAAAGAGTCATCCGTGCAAGCATGTACAGCCGTTTGACAAAGGTCAACCTCGGGACCGATGCGGTTTCGCATAATGCGCTTCCGTTGCCGGTTGCTCTGTCGGCTTGCAAGGATTCAGTAAAACAGAGTATTCTAATAGAAGTCTCTGCCCGAAAAACCGGCGTTCCAAGCCGGCTGGCAAGGGCGGAAAAAGCTGCACATGAACCATTTGTTGTAGCCCGTGGCAAGGCGTGGCAGAATGTGTGCCCGCCGTGCTGAGAGCATCAACCAGACAATTTCGGAGACCGGATATGAACCAGTTTTACTACGACGCCGTAACCAAGATGGAAAGCATGGGTGTGGATGACGAGTACATCCTGGGCTGGCAGGCAGGCTTCCTCCATCACCCCGAACGGGAAGAGCAGCGTGTCACTGAAGCCTATGAAGCCGGCTATGCCGACGGCAAGGAGAAGAATCTGGACAACCTGGAGAAGTGGGTCAAGAACTGATCCCGGTTTGCCGGTTGACGAAAAAGGCGGGTGATCCCCGCCTTTTTTCATGTTTGATCGCCTCAATCGAACAGATCCATCATCGCCCGCGACAGCTTGCGATCCACCTCAACGCCATCCTTGTCCATCACCTGGTCGATGACCCAGCGGTTTTCGCCCTCCTCGCCCATGATCTGCTGGATTTCATAACCGAGGTGGCGCAAAAAGGGGTAGGAAGGGCCATCCTCGGTGTAGCGGTATTCCGCATACTCCGCCGCCCGTTCATTGACGCGGTTGAAGAAGTCGTGCAAATGCTCGCCGGGGCCGAACAGATCCAGGCTGTTATCCTCCACGATCTCTCCCATCTTGCGCGCCACCGCCACGATCAGTTCCTGGCGCTCCTCGTCGTTCAGTTCCAGCCGCTGGTGGGCAAGACGGTCCATGATCTGCAACTGGAAGATCAGATACTCGACGATGACATCCATCCGCTGGCGGTCGTTGTCATAGACGAAATTTTCGCCGTGCAGGTTGATCGCCTTGTCCTGGGCCAGCCGCCAGGCGATGAAGGCCAGGGCGCCGGCGATTTCGGTCAGGCTGTGCCCGCCTTCGCCGTGCCAGCGGCTCTTTATTCGTAATGCCACGTTTTTTCTCCTTTTGAGACTCGATGGGCGACATGATATAAGGTAATTCTTGACTATTTTACTCAAGAATAGTGTTGGCATGAATTCCATCCTGGAAAAGGTTGCCCGGTCGGTGCAGTACAACTGCCACGTGGCCGATGCACGCCACGGCGGCGACTTCACCATGTGTACCTATCTGTTGAAGATGCGCGAGTACTACCGCTGGGAGAGCGGCGCCGGGGTGCGCGATCCGCTGCCCAAGGAGGTTCTGGGCGACTGGCTCCAGGCGCGGGAGAGATTGTGGGAAAGCCTGGCCGAGGCTGACTTTCAGCCGCTGGAGATCGGCGGGCGTGAATACGACCCTTTTGACACCACCGCCATCAACAGCGCGCTTGAGCCTCTGGGGCTGGTTTACAGCGCGGCCCTGGTGAACGGCGCCCGGCCCAATTTCTTTCTTGCCGAGCTGCTTGGGCGTGACCGGCTGGACGACTGCGTCCTTCATCTGTGCGGTCGCGAATATGCCCGCTGTCTCAGTGCGCCGCCGGCCATGGCTGGTGAGGCAGGGGTTTTTTTGCGGCGCGAGGCGCTGCGCCGCTATTTGTGGGAGAAGTATGAAACCTGGGCCTGGAACCGTCCCGACAACGCCTTGGGGCGGGCGTTTGCCTGCTACGATTTTGAAAACGCGCCGGAGCGGGCCCTGGAAGCGATGACCGCTGCCGAACTGGCCGCCGCCCGCGAGCACGAGCTGGGCGAGTTCGAAGCCGCTGTCCTGCTGGGAGAGGAGTGGAACCAGATGCTGCTCGACCTGGCGCTTACCCCCGCCGAGCTGATGGCGCGGGCGGTTAAGGATCACATGGCCGACAGCCTGCGCACCCTGCCCATGCTGTTGGAAGCGGGCAGCGCGCCCTCCATCCATTTTTAT
>JALVUB010000079.1 GCA_027023915.1 Sedimenticola sp. | reverse complement strand
CCTGCCTGCTCACCGAGGCGCCCTCGGAGGTCTCGCCCGAGCAGTTGCGCGAGCTTCACATCCGCGTGCGGTTGCCGCAGAAGGAGCAGTCCTGATCGATGCCTGTAGGTCGGGCTTCAGCCCGACAGATTGCATGTCATTTCACCACCTTTGCGGGGCCGGTGGGGGACCCTTGCTGGCGGGGACGCCGTGAATACATCCCTGTAGGCTCTGCGGCAGCATCCCTGCTGCCGAAGCCCCGCCAGCAAGGGTCCCCCACCGGCCTTCAAGCCTTGCCGCGTGATTCGTCGGGCTGAAGCCCGACCTACCTGCGCTCTTCGCCCTCCTGTTTTCACCCTCACCCCTAACCCTCTCCCGCAAGCGGGAGAGGGGGGACGAGGAGCGCTGCGCGCAGCCCTGTCAGTCCCTCGGCGGCGGAGGCGGCGTGGGGGAATTGGGCACGATGCCCACCTCGTCGCCATCTTCCAACTTGGTGAAGGGCTCGGCGAACTGGCGGTTCACCGTCACCCGCACCGTCTCCGGCGCCAGCAGGTAGCCGCGGTCGAGCTTGCGCCGGGCCAGCACCTTGAGAAAGGACTCCACGTCCGGCGCCAGGCGGCGGGGCAGTTTCACCGTCTCTTCCTGCTTGCCCAGCTTGTTCACCAGGTAGTTGAAATAGAGCACCCTGAGGGTGATCTCGTCGCTTTCGTCGTCGCTCCCGCGCTGGTAGCCGGCCGCCTTCACTCGCTCCAGGTACGCCTGCCAGTACTTTTCCTGGTTCACGCCCAGGTCGTAGAGGGTCTCCCAGGAGAAGGCGGTGGTGTCGTGGCCGTCATCGAAGACGATGCGGATGGCGTAGTTGCCCTGTGGCTCGATGCTGTCGATGTTGACCTTCTCCTTGCCCACCACCGGCGCGTCGCGGGTCACCTCCTCGGCTGCGCGGGAATGGACGCGCAGGAATTCGCAGGGAAAGCGGAACCGGCGGCCATCGGAAAAGGTGATCTCCAACAGCCGTGATTTGCGATGAAGGTTGATTTCAGTGGGTACCGGGTGTTCTTTTTCGCTCATGGTATCTCGCGGATTCCAATGTGAAATTCCGAAGGCCGGCAATGCTGGCACGAAGCCGCCGCCGGTGCAACGGCGCCATGCTAGAATTGTCCCATTCCTTCATTCGGGGTTGTTAAATAAGAGGTTAGACAATGGCAGGTCACAGCAAGTGGGCCAACATCAAGCACAAGAAGGCGGCAAACGACAAGAAGCGGGGCAAGCTCTGGTCCAAGCTGATCCGCGAGGTGACGGTGGCGGCCAAGGAGGGGGGTGGTGACATCGAGGCCAATCCCCGGTTGCGCCTGGCCGTGGACAAGGCCAAGTCCGCCAACATGCCCGCGGACACCATCGAGCGCGCCATCAAGCGGGGCGCCGGCGGCATGGAGGGCGAGAACTACGACGAGATCCGCTACGAGGGCTACGGCCCCGGCGGCACCGCCATCATGGTGGACTGCATGACCGACAACCGCAACCGCACCGCCTCCGAGGTGCGCCACGCCTTCACCAAGCACGGCGGCAACCTGGGCACCGACGGCTCGGTGGCCTACTTGTTCGAGAAGAAGGGGATCATCAGCTTCGCGCCCGGCGCCGATGAAGACACGGTGATGGAAGCGGCCCTGGAGGCCGGCGCCGAGGACGTGGAGACCAACGATGACGGCAGCATCGACGTTTTCACCACGCCGGAAGCCTTCCAGGCGGTGAAGCAGGCCATGTTTGACGCCGGCCTGGAGCCGGTGAACGCCGAAGTGACCTACGACGCCACCACCAAGGCGGAGCTGGATGGCGAAACGGCGGAAAAGCTGATGAAGCTTATCGACGCGCTGGAAGACCTGGACGACGTGCAGGAGGTCTATTCCAACGCCGACATTCCCGACGACGTGATGGAGCAGCTTCAGGCTTGATTATCCTCGGCATCGATCCCGGTTCGCGCGTCACCGGCTACGGCGTCATCGAGAGCGACGGCCGCCACAGCCGCCATCTTCACTCCGGTTGCATCCGCACGGGATCGAAGGATTTTCCCGCCCGCCTGGGCGAGATCTACACCGGCATTCAGGCGGTGGTAAGCGACTACGGACCCGACGAGGTGGCGGTGGAGCAGGTCTTCATGGCCAGCAACGCCGCCTCGGCCCTCAAGCTGGGGCAGGCACGGGGCGCGGCCATCAGCGCCGCGGTGGTGGCCGGGCGGCCGGTGTTCGAATACACCCCGAGAGCGGTGAAGCAGGCGCTGGTGGGCACTGGCGGCGCCGAAAAGGAACAGGTACAGCACATGATCCGGGTACTGT
>JALVUB010000078.1 GCA_027023915.1 Sedimenticola sp. | reverse complement strand
CGGCTCCACCGCGCCCTGGAGCAGATGGAACAGTTCAGCGTCCAGCGCGAGCAGCTCGCCGCCCGCCGCGAGCGGTTGCAGCAGGAGCTGGCCGATGCCCGCGAGGCCGCCGGCCGGGCGCGCGCCGAGGCGCACCAGATCGAGCTGCGGCTGGAGTCCATGCGCAGCACCGAGCAGTCGCTGCGCGACGCCATCGAGCGGCTGCGGCAGCAGCTCGAGCAGTCGGCCGAGCGGGTGGAGCGGCTCGAGGCCCAGCTCCAGGAGGGCGACGCGCCCCTGGCGGCCCAGCAGCAGGAGCTGGAACAGCTGCTGGAGAAGCGCGTGCAGGTGGAGGCGGAACTCGCCGGGGCGCGGCGTCGCCTGGAGGCCATCGACCACCGCCTGCGCGAGCTGGAGCAGGCGCGCCACCAGGCCGAGCAGCAGGTGGCCGCCGAGCGCGAGGCGCTGGAGAAGGTGCGCCTGGCGCGCCAGGAGCTGCTGGTGCGCAGCCGCACCCTGGAGGAGCAGCTCCAGCAGACCGGCCTCGACCGCCGGGAGCTGGAGGAGCGCCTGCCGGAAGAGGCCGACGTGGCCCAGTGGGAGGCGCGCTCGGAACAGCTCGCCCGCCGCATCCAGCGGCTGGGTGCCATCAACCTGGCGGCCATCGACGAGTTCAAGGAGACCCAGGAGCGGATGGAGTACCTCGACGCCCAGTACGCCGACGTGACCGCTTCGCTGGAGACCCTGGAGGAGGCGATCCGCAAGATCGACCGCGAGACCCGCACCCGCTTCAAGGAGACCTTCGACAAGGTCAACGCCGGCCTCAAGGAGATGTTCCCCACGCTCTTCGGTGGCGGCCACGCCTACCTGGAGCTGGTGGGCGAGGATCTGCTCGACGCCGGCGTTGCGGTGATGGCGCGCCCGCCGGGCAAGCGCAACACCAGCATTCATCTTCTCTCCGGCGGGGAGAAGGCGCTCACCGCCGTGGCCCTGGTGTTCGCCATCTTCCAGCTCAACCCCTCGCCCTTCTGCATGCTCGACGAGGTGGACGCCCCCCTGGACGACGCCAACGTGGGTCGCTTCTGCGACCTGGTGAAGGAGATGTCGGAGAAGGTCCAGTTCATCTTCATCACCCACAACAAGGTCACCATGGGCATCTCCAACCAGCTCCTCGGCGTCACCATGAACGAGCCCGGCGTCTCCCGCCTGGTCTCCGTGGACGTGGACCAGGCGGTGGAGATGGCCGCGGTTTCCTGATACCCCCATACTCCCTCTCCCTCCGGGAGAGGGCCGGAGTGAGGGGATCAACAACAACCCACCCTCTCCCTTCGGGAGAGGGTTGGGGTGAGGGGATCAATAAATCAATAATCACCTTGCACCCACCAATCATCCCCCCTGACTATACTTCCAGAACCAAACCTCCACTCCGCCCACGAAACCCACACCATGCAGTGGCGCAACCATCCCAACGGCTATGGCCCGGTCTCCATCACCCTCCACTGGCTGATGGCGCTGCTCATCCTCGGCCTGTTTGTGCTTGGCAAGTACATGGTCAGCCTCGACTACTACCACCCCTGGTGCTAGGCGGCGCCCGACCTGCACCGCGGTCTGGGCGTGGTGGTGGCGCTGCTGCTGGTCCCGCGCCTGGTCTGGCGCCTCGCCAACCCCAGGCCAGAACCGCCGGGCCGCCCCTGGGAGCGGCGCATCGCCCTCTGGGTCCACCGCCTTTTCTACCTGCTTACCGCCGCCGTGGTGGTGGCCGGCTATCTCATCACCACCGCCGATGGCCAGCCAGTGGTCGTTTTTGACCATTTTCAACTGCCGGCCACGCTTTACGGGCTTAACAATCAGGCTGATATCGCCGGCCGGTGGCACAATGGACTGGCTCTTGCCCTGATGCTGTTGACTGCCTTGCACACCGTGGCGGCAATCAAACACCATTTTATCGATCAAGATCAGACATTGACCCGCATGTTGCGTCCCGTTTCGGACAAAAGACACGACATCCATGAGGTAAAACAACAGGAGGAGTAACCACCATGCGCAAAACCATGCTTGTCTTTCCGCTGCTGGTATCCAGCTTGGCGGCCTCCGTGCAGGCCGCCGTGGAGCACTACGTCATCGACACCAGGGGCATGCACGCTTTTATCACCTTCCGCATAAAACATTTGGGATATAGCTGGCTTGAAGGGCGTTTCAACCGCTTTTCCGGCCGCTTCGATTACGACCCGAAAAATCCCGCCAACAACAAGGTGGAGGTGGAAATCGACCTTTCCAGTCTGGATACCAACCACGCCGAGCGTGACAAACATCTGCGCAGCGCCCGATTTTTCGATGTAAATCGATATCCCAAGGCCACTTTCGTCAGCACCGCCTGGGAAACCTTGGGCGATGATCGTGCACGCCTGAAGGGACGCTTGACACTGCGAGGCATTACCCGGGAGATCACCATTGACGTTCATCAGCTCGGGGCCGGTAAAGACCCCTGGGGCGGCTACCGGCGGGGTTTCGAAGGCACCACCACACTCAACCTTTCCGACTACAAAATGAAGGAAGGCGCCATTCTCGGTCCCGCCGCCGAAAAGATTCGTATATGGCTCTCCATCGAGGGCGTGCGCACAAAGGAAGGGAGGTGAGCATGGCGGGCGAACCCGACTGGGGAGCGGTTGCGGAAAAATTCGATCTCTGGCTGCCTCACCTGGCCCCCGTTGGGGAGGCGTTGATCGAAAAATTGCAGGTGGAATCGGGTCAGCGGGTGCTGGACGTGGCCTGCGGTACTGGTGAGCCGGCTCTCACCCTCGCAAGGCGCTGGCCCAACCTGGAGGTGGAAGGGGTGGATGCCGCCGAGGGCATGGTGAGGGCCGCTCAGACCAAAGCTGAAAAAGAGGGGCTGTCCAACGTCCATTTCCGCGTCATGCCCGCCGAACGGCTGGATTTTGAGGAGGAAACTTTTCACCGCGTTGTCTGCCGCTTCGGCGTCATGCTCTTTCAGGATTCTCTCAAGGGGCTGAAAGAGATGTTGCGCGTGCTCAAACCTGGCGGCAGGGTGGCGGTGGCGGTCTGGGGCAATGCCGACTCGCTGCCCAGCTTTCGTTGGCATCACCAAGCATTTGAATCACGTTTGCCCAAAGAACAACTGCCTCCTTTGGACAAAGTGGCCTCCCTTGGCGATCCAGTGGCGCTTCATCAGCTTATGACCCAGGCTGGTTTTCAGGATGTGGAAGTGGAGAACCGACAGGTTGAATACCACTTCGATTCCATCGACCACTACTGGAACACTGTGGAAGCCTCCCAGGTGCTCGCCCAGCAGTTCCAGGCACTACCCAAAGACCAGCTTCAACAAATACGAGACGAAGTCACTCTTATGGCACAGGAATATCTTGTTGATGGGCGCCTGGTGGTGCCGCATCGGTATGTGGTGGGGTGGGGGATGAAGGATGGCTAGGTTCCTGGTTGCATTTCCCAGCCAGACGTTCAAAGAGCCGGTTCGTGTGGGGCTTGAAAAAAGCTCGACTTCCAGTTGGTGCTGGGGGCTGCCTACAACATTGGTTTGGATGCGCAATCTGGAGTGACGGCATGTTAATGGCCGGACTTCGAGGGGTTGGTGTGTCTGGAACTGGGCAAATCGGCGGAAATTGGTCAATTTCTAGGGCGCCTCGAATTTTTCGAGGTGTCCCCAGGTTCGTGAACAGGTCGAATGTAAGACTGCAATCGATCGTTCGTCGTCAGTCATTCACTTGAAAAACCGGGTGGTGTCCCTGTCAGAGATTTCCTGACTGCCAGTACTCGGCCAGCAGCGCCATGAAAGCCGCGGCCAGCGCAAAGACCGCTGCTTTGGATTTGTTCACGGTTCTTTCTCCTTTGTCGTTGTGTTTCCGTGGGTTCTATTATCCGGTGATTGGGGGAAACGCAAGGCAAGCCGAGAACTCCTTCACCAGTGGATTGGGAGAGCGCTTTTCACTACACTGGTGGCCAAAGGTCCCCCCCCGATGACAAGAGCCCAAGGGGCTCTCTCCGGTAACGGAGTAGTCGGGGGGTCGTTTTTTGTGGCGTGGCAAAACCCATGTCAGTAGTAATACCTTGTTCCTGAAAGGAAAATATCGAACTCGCTCCGCAGTACCGGCCTGATCCGGTCGTAGTGCTCCGTCTCCCCTCTCTGCCATTTGCGGAAAACCGCCCAGCAGCAGTAATCCGCCACTTGCAGGCCGTAGTGGGAGCGGGACTGGTGGTGCAGCACGCGGTAGCGCATTCCCGCCGGCAACATCTCAGCCAGAGTCCGGCGGATTGCCTTTTCGATGGCGCGGCGTTTCTTTTGCACCGGAATGGCATCCGTGATGACGATCACCTCCTCGGTATCGCCGTTCAGCTCCTTGGGCAACACATACTTCAGCAGATAGCCCGGCATCTCTGGATAGAAGCGCCTGTCCTCCCGCAGCGCTGGGCCGGTCTTGGGCTTTTCCACGGTCAGGCTGTCGATCCGCAAACCGTCCAGATGGGCGGCGATCAGCTCGAACACCCGGCGGCGCACCCGCAAGCGTTCATCAGCTCCCGGATTTCCATTTCAGACAATGGACAACGGGACAGGATGCGGGGACGCGCCTCTTACGGAGGTAGCTACCAGGGCCGCGATTCACGCAACGGCGCAGCGCCCTGGCGCACGGCTTGCTGTTCGTCGAGCAGAAACTGGTTGCGCAGCAGATAAGCAGGGTTTCCGCCCGCCTGGTCGAGCCACTGTTCCATGAGTTGCAAGGCTCCTTGGCCTGCTTCTCGTCCCTGTTGGTCGGAAAGGCTCTCTTCCTGGCCTTTCTGCTGGCTGTTCTCGCTGCTCTGGGCACCGAGTTGGTCGAAATGTTCCACCGCCCCCTGTTCGCGGCTTGCTTCCTCGGCGTTGAAGGTTTCGGTTTCGCCACCAGGGCCGGGAGGACGATGCAGGGGAGGGCGTTCTCCCTTGGGACGGGGTTTGCGGCCCGCTTTTTCGCTCTCGCCCGGCTCTTCGGGGGGTTGGGTGGTTTCCTGTTGCCGGCCTTTCCGGCCACCTTCCCGTTCCGACTCGGGTTCGCCGCCCTGGCGCTGTTTCTCCTCGGGGGGCTGCTCCCCTTCTCCCGCGCCTTTTTTCTTCTCACCCTCGGCACCTTCGTGCGGCTGTCGTTCCCTGGGCGCCTGGGAAGCGGTGCCGCTTTTTCCTGCCTGCTCCTGCTCTTCTCCGCCACCCTCTTCTTTCTTTTGCTCTCCCGCCTGGCTTCCAGATGATTCGGGCTTGCGCCTCTTGTCGCCGGACTCCTCGCTCTCGGATTGCTGCTCCGGCTGCTCTCCGCCTTGCGGGTTCTTCTCCTGTTGTTGTTCGCCGCCCTGGGACGCTTCCTGGGCGCTCTCCTGGCCCTGGCGTTGCTCCTCGCTCTGTTGTTCGCCTCCGGATTGGGTGGAGGACGATTGCTGGCCTTGGGATTGTTCCTGTTGCGAGGCCTCGCCACCGGATTGCTGCCGCGACTGCTGACCGCCTTGCTGTTGCTGCTCCCGCTGTTGTTCTCCCCCCTGCTGTTGCTCCTCTTGTTGCTGCTGGCCCGACTGCTGTTCTTGCTGCTGTTGCCGGCCCGATTGTTGCTGTTCCTGCTGTTGCCGGGATTCCTGCTTCCCGGACGCTTTCTTCTCCTCGGATTGCTGTTGGCCGGATTTCTGCTCTTGCCCGGGCTGGGGCTGCTTCTTTTGCTGCTCCTGAGGTTGCTTCTCCTCCCCGCCTTTTTTCTGTTCCTCTTTTTGTTTCGTCTCCTTTTCCTCTTTTTTCTGTTCGGCCCGTTCTTTCTCCTCTTCCTTGCGTCTGGCCTCCGCGCGCGCCAGCAGGGCGTTCACCAGCGCCAGGTTGTACTGGGCGTCGGCGTTCTTGGGGTCGAGCTTCAACGCGGCGCGGTAGCTCTGGGCCGCGCCCTGGAGGTCCCCGAGATGGAAGCGGCAGTTGCCCAGGTTGTAGCGGGCATCGGCGAGATGGGCGGTGTCGCGAACCTGGGAGAAGGCTTCGGCCGCCTTGTCGTAGCGCCCGGCCCGGTACCAGGCGACACCCTGGCGGAAGGGATCGGGGAACTGGCGGGCGGCTTCCTCGTATCGGCCCTGCTCGTAGAGCTTCTGGGCTTCCTGGGCGCGATTGAGGAAGAGATCGGCTCGCGCCGGCAGGGCAAGGGCCATCAGCATCAGGAGCAGAATCCTGGCCATCATTCGGCCCCCCTTGCATAGCGGAAAGCCGGGCCGAAGAGCCAGGCCACCAGGGCTGCCACCAGCAGCAGCGGCAGGTAGAAGCGTTCGTTCCAGATCTTGGTGGGTTGGCCTTCGATGCGCACCTGGTCGGCCTCTTTGAGGATCTCCTGGATGAGGGCGCGGGTGTCGCTGTCCTGGTATTCGGCGCGCAGGAAGCGCCCCTTGCCCAGTTTCGCCAGCCGTTGCAGTTCCCCGGGGTTCATGCGGGAGAAGATGGCCTGCCCGTTGATGTCCGTCATGTAAGGCACCGGACCGCCCCCTTCGGTTCCCACGCCGAGTATGTGCAGATGGACGCCGCCTTCAGCCAGCTTGCGGATCTTCCCCTCCAGGCCGGGCTCCTGGAAATCGCCGTCGCTCACCAGAAGGATGTGGCGGGTGATGCGCCGCTTTCCCTCTTGCGGGGAAAAGAGCAGGGCCGCTTTTTCCAGGGCGTTGCCCAGGCGGCTGCCGGGCAGGCGCACCAGGTCGCTGGAGAGGCTGGGCACCAGGTGTTGCAGCGTGCGCACGTCCTCGGTGAGGGGCGAGACCACATGGGCGACGGTGGCGAAGGCCACCAGGCCAACACGGATGCCGGAGGCTTCCCGCAGCAGATCCTGGATCTCCTGCCTGGCCCGCTCCAGCCGGGAGGGGCGCACGTCCTTGATCTTCATGGAGGCCGAAAGGTCGAGGAGCACCACCAGCTCGGCCGCCGGCTGGAAGGCGGGGATGCGGTGATAGTCCCAGCGTGGCCCGGCCATGGCCACCACCGCCAGGCTCCAGGCCGCCAGCCAGCCGCCCACCACCCGCCAGTCGCGGCGGTGGGCGCCCCGGCTCTCGCCGGTGAGGTGGGGCATCAGCTCGGCGTCGGCGTAGAGGTACTCGCGCCCGCGCTGGCGGCGGGGCCGGCTGAAGCGCAGCCAAAGCGGCACCAGGGGTGCAAACAGCAGCAGCCAGAGCCACCATGGCTGGGCGAAGTGGAAGCCGCTCTCAGTCATGGCCACCTCCCGGCCTGCGCCAGCGGCCGCCGGGGAAGAGCCCCAGCAACAGCAGGGAGAGCAGCGCCAGGGCCAGGGGCCAGCGGTAGAGGGGCTGGGGCACATAGACGGTGCGGGACTCGGCCTTGGTCTTCTCCAGCTCGTTGATGCGGGCGGAGATCTTTTGCAGGGCGTCGGCGTCGCTGGCGCGGAAATAGGCGCCGCCGGTGACGGCGGCGATCTTCTTCAGAATGGTCTCGTCGAAGCCCAGGTCGGAACGGTAGGTCAGCCGTCCCTCCTCGAAGATGGGCACCTCTTTCTGGTGGCTGCCCAGGCCGATGGTGTAGATGCGCACCCCTTCGTGAGCGGCCAGGCGCGCCGCGTCCAGGGGCGGCAGACTGCCGGCGGTGTTTTCCCCGTCGGTCACCAGGATCAGCACCCGCGAGCCGGGCGGGCGCTGGCGCAGCTTTTTCACCCCCAGGCCGATGGCGTCGCCGATGGCGGTGCCGTCGCCGGCGATGCGCGGCACCAGGTTGTCCAGCAGTTGGCGCACGGCGCGGCGGTCGAGGGTGAGGGGCGAGAGCACGAAGGCCTGGTTGCCGAAGATGATGAGGCCCACGCGGTCGCCCTGGCGCGCCTCGATGAAGCGGCCCATGACCCCCTTGACCACCTGCATCCGGCTCACCTGGCGGCCGTTCACGGAGAAGTCGAGGGCTTCCATGGAGTGGGAGGCGTCCACCGCCAGCATCAGGTCGTACCCTTCCACCTTCTGGTTGGTGTAGGGCTTGAGCCACTGGGGCCGCATGAGGGCGAAGGTCAATCCCAGCCAGAGGAGGCCGACGAGCAGTAACTGGAGCCGGGAGCCGCGGCTGAGGCCGGGGCGGCTGCCCTGAAACAGGCGCTGCAATCGCTGGAGGTCGGGATAGAGGAGGGTGGTGCGCCGCCGGCGGTGGTCCGCCACCAGGTCGCGGCGGCGGAAGGCCAGCCACTGGAGCAGGGGCACCAGCAGCAACAGCACCATCCAGGGCCACTGGAAGCGGATCATCGCGGGTGCCTCCTGGCCCACACCAGGGCCGCCTCGATGAGGCGCTCCACCTGCTCCCGGCTCAAAGGCACCTTGCCGGGCGGCGCATAGGGGGCGCGGATCAGCGCCTGGCCTTCGCGGGTCCAGGGAAAGTCTTCGGGGTCCATCTCTTCCAGCCATTCCAGCCAGCGCCGGCCGCTGAGTCCGGCGGCCTGGCCGCGGCCGATGCGGGCCACGGCGATGCGGCGCATCAGCTCCGACAGTTCGCGGATGCTCTGCTCGGGCGTGAGCTGGCTGGTGAGGCGGCGCAGGGCCAGGAGCTGGTTGCGCGCGTCCCGGTGCCAGGTGCCCAGGGGATAGCGGCGCAGGCTGCGGATACCGAGCCAGGCCAGCCAGAGGAGCAGTCCGGCGGCCAGGGCCACCAGCCACCAGCCCAGGGCCGGGGGCCACCCGGAGGGGGGCGGCAGCTCGTGGATGTCGCGCAAGCGGGCCAGCAGGTCGGGATTCACAGCCAGGCCCTCATGCGCAGGCGCCGCTCCAGCCCCCGCATCAGCGCGGTATGCACGTCCTCGTTGGTCCACACAGGGATCACCGCCACCCCCAGGCTGTTGGCCAGTTGCACCAGCCGGCGGCGGCGCTGCTCCCAGGTTTCGCGGTAGCGGCGGCGTGCCTCGGCGTCGCTGGTGTCCACCTCCAGCAGATTGCCCGCCGGGTCGTGGAAGAGCACCCGGCCCATGTCGGGCAGCTCCCGCTCCGCCGGGTCGTCGATGGGCACCAGCACCGCCGAATGGTGCTGCACCAGTTGCGACAGGGGACGCTTGAGCATTTCCGGATCGAGGTTGAAATCGGCGATGACGAACACCAGGCCGCCGGTGCCGATTCCCTGGCTCGCCTTGCGCAGGATGTCGGGCAGGGTGTCGGAGCGCCGTTCGGTTTCACACTGCTCGGGAGTGGTGGTGAGGGCGTTGAGCAGCCGCCAGAGGGCGCGCCTGTCCTTGGTGGCGCGGAAATAGCGGTCTTCGCAGCGGGGGTCGCCGAAGAGCACACCGCCCACGCGGTCGTGGAGGTGGTTGGCCGCCCAGCCGAGGAGGGCGGCGGCGCGCGCCGCCTGGATCGACTTGAAGGTGCGGCGGGTGCCGAAGTCCATGTGCGGCCCCTTGTCCACGCAGAGCATGACGCTGCGCTCTCGCTCCTCGCGGAACACCTTCAGATGGGGCTCGCCGGTGCGGGCGGTCACCTTCCAGTCCATGTTGCGGATGTCGTCGCCCTCGTGGTACTCGCGCACCTCTTCGAAATTGAGCCCCTGGCCACGGAACACCGAGGCGTAAAGACCGGCAAAGGAGGAGTTGACCAGGTGATGGGAGGCCATGCCAAGGGCGTGGGCCTGGTGGCGCAGTTCCAGCAGGTCGTCGAGGACGGGCCGCAGGCTCATGTCGGATCGCGGATGTGGCGCTCAGGGGATGGCCACCAGGGAGAGGAGGCGTGAGATGACGTCGTCGGCGGTGATGCCCTCGGCCTCGGCCTCGAAGCTGAGCAGCACCCGGTGGCGCAGGATGTCGGGAGCGATCGTCTGGATGTGGCCGGGGGTGACGAACTCCTCGTCGTCCAGCCAGGCGCGCACCCGCGCGCAGCGCGCCAGCGCCAGGGTGGCGCGGGGCGAGGCGCCGAAACGGATCCAGCGCTCCAGCTCCTTGTCATAGAGGCCGGGCTTGCGGGTGGCCTGCACCAGATCGACGATGTAGCGGCCCAGCTTGGGGTCGAGATAGATCTCCGCCGCCGACTTGCGCATGGCGAAGAGGGTGGATTGGGGCAGGGGCTCGGGCGGTTCC
>JALVUB010000077.1 GCA_027023915.1 Sedimenticola sp. | reverse complement strand
GGCCAGTTCGTCGTCGATGGAGTCGCTCTTCTTCTCCTGGGCCTCCACCGTCTCGGCGGTGATGAGCCCGGCCGCAATCTCGCGCAGGGCCACCACCGTGGGTTTGTCGTTGTCCCAGGGAACCAGGGGCTCAACCCCATGCTCCAACTGGCGGGCCCGCTTGGCGGCAAGCAACACCAGGTTGAAGCGGTTGTCCACGTGCTCCAAACAGTCTTCTACAGTAATTCGTGCCATTTTGGTCGGGGTCTCGTTGAAACTGTTGCTCTCAAGTACCTATTGTAGCTGGAAACGGCGCGGTCAATGAAGATTTCCCTCGACGCCCACTCGAGAAACCTGTCACAGCACAAGACTTTATTACCGGGAAAAACCTGATAAAAACCCTCTCCGGCTTTATCAGAAAACGAGCCGCGAGCGGACACCAAAAACGGCGATGGCATTCCGGCCTGGCGTGTTGGCGGGGTGGAGCAGCAGTTGAATCTGGGGCGTGATCTGCAAGTGCTTGCCGAGCTGAAAGAGATAATAGGACTCCATGGTCCACTGGTCTCCCGCGCCCGGGTAGTCGAACTGGTTGGGCCGGCCCCAGTTGAGAGCGATGCCGAAAACGTCCTGGCGTGACTTCACAAAGTGGGCCGCGCCCACGCTGACGGACCCTTCCAGGAGCGCATTTCCATTGTGGGAATAGCCACCACGTAGAAATCCCATCCAATTGTTGCCAAAGGTACTGCTGGCGGACAGGGCAACGCCCCAACCGGACGGGGCCTGGATCTCCTTGCGCTTGTCCACCTGCCAGAGAGTGACATGAATGTTTTTGAAAAAGAGCTGCTGCCGGCCACCGGCCCAGCCCAGCTCCACCGATTTGAAGGTCTCGAATTTCTGGAAAAAATTGTTAATGCCGGTGAACAGCCGGCTGGCATCGGCGTTTGCATCGGCGATGCCGGCGGAGAGATAGAGGTTGTCGTTGATCCAACCGCCGGCCATGACGCCAAAAGCGCCGTCGGGCAGGACGCCGATGGTGCCCGAGCCGGTGGCGAAAACCAGGTTGGAAAAGTCGGTCCAGGGGCTGGCCAGCAGATGGACATCCACGTAGTCGGTGACATCCATGAAGCCGGCAAAGATCAGGAACCGCTTGTTGCCGAGAAGCTGTTTCCAGTAGAGGTTGGTGGCGTGGAAGCCCTGATCGCTGAAGGTCGAATGGAGCAGTCCGATGTACCCCAGCTCGCCCCCAAAATCGACCGGCGCCAAGGAAGCAAACCGCTGGCGGTTTTCCACCTTGACCACCAGGCTGCCCTTATCCGGCGTGTTGCGGCCCACCAGATCCCAGGTGGTATAGAAGCGGATTGCGCCGCTGCTGCTCTCTTTACGCCCGGGGCTGTAGGACGCACGGTAGTAGAGGCTGTTGAAGTCGAGACCGTAGTGGAACCCTGTTTCTTTCTCGAAATCGGCCTTCCACTGATCGTAAGGCGCAAGAAAGGAACCGGAAACCGGCTTGGCCGCGCGGTCCTGCTTCAGCTGTTGCCCCACGCTGCTGGGCGAGGTCATATGCCCGTTTTCCGCCCAGCCTACAGCGGACGAAAGCAACAGCACGATAAGCGTGGTAAAACGCCAGTGTCCCATGATTCAGTTCTTTTCCGGCTTCAGGGTGTTTTTGTAGATCCTGCCGTCCTTCATTATCAGCCGGATGTTCTTCTCCGGCTTGGCGAGAACATTGATGTCCTCCATGGGATTGCCATCCACGATCAGCAGATCCGCGTAGGCGCCCTCCTCAACCACGCCGAGCGCTCCGTCGGGATAAGGCGAGCGCCTGCCGCTCAAGGTCAGCAGCTCACCGTTGAGCGAGGTGGCCTGTTTCAGTATCTCGGCATCGGGATAGTATTTCTTCCGGCAGGTGAACTCCTGCGGCTGGGTGTCGAGCACTTCCAGCGATCCCAGGCCGTCGGTGGCCCAGGCCATCTTGATGCCGTACTCCCTGGCCAGCTTGAAGATCTGCGCCACGCTCTTTTTGGCCTGGTTGAACTTGGCCGCCACGTTGGCGGGCATCTCGACGCCGAAATCCTCCACGTTCTTGCTGTAGTTGAGGCACTGGGTGGAGAGCCACACACCCTTTTTCTTCATCAGCTTGAGGGTCTCGGGCGAGGCCATCAGGCCGTGCTCGATGGTCTTCACCCCCGCTTCCACGGCGGTGCGCACCGCCGCGTCGCTGTAGGCGTGGGCCATGGCGTAGGTGCCCCACTTCTCCGCCTCCTCGACGATGGCCCGCATCTCCTCCGGGGTGTACTCCACCACGTCCAGGGGATCGTGCGCGCCGGTGATGCTGCCGCTGGCCATGATCTTCACCTGGCTGGCGCCGGAACGCAGCACCTCGCGTACCGCCTTGCGCACCTCCGGCACGCCATCGGCCGTCATGGTCCAGCCGAAGAGATAGGCCTTGTCCAGTTGATGCGCGAAATGGGGCGAGAGATAGCTCATGGAGAGGTCGAAGTCCCCGTGCCCACCGGTCTGCGAGATAAAGGCGTTGGATGGAAAGATGCGCGGCCCCGGCACGATGCCTTCGTCGATGGCGCGCTTGAGTCCCATCACCGGGCCGCCGGCGTCACGCACGGTGGTGAAACCGCGCATCAGCATGCGGCGCGCCGCCTCGGTGGCCAGTGTGGCGATATAACCGGGCTCGTACTTGTAGATGGCCTCGTCGAGGGACTTGACCACCATCAGGTGGGTGTGAACGTCGATAAGCCCGGGCATCAGAATCCTGCCCTGACCGTCCACGATCTTCGCCATGCGGTCGGTGGCGATCCTGGGCGCGATCTTGACGATCTTGTTGCCCTCCACCAGCACGTCGCTGCCGGTGATGAGCTGGTCGGACTTGCCGTCAAAAATCTTGACGTTGACGAAAAGCGTCTGCGGCTTGTGCTCTTCTTTCGCCTGCAGTCCATTGACCAAAGAAATCAGAATCAGCGCCGTCAGCAGAAAAAACCTTTTCATCTCCTTCTCCCTGTTCACCCGGTAATTCTCAACAGACCTTCATCACTTCAGTTGCTGGAACACTTCCAAAAGGGGCACGCCCACGGCGCCGCTCGGCGGTTTGCTGTCCACCAGCTCGGCAATGGTGGGCGCAACGTCCACCGTCTCCACACGCCGATAGACGCGGGCCGGTTTGAGGCCGTAACCGGCGAATATCAACGGCACATAGGTGTCGTAGGACCAGGGCGAGCCATGCACCGAGGTGACGTGCATGCCGTCGAAATCGGCCACGTACCAGTGGGGCTGGAACACCAGGTAGATGTCGCCGGAGCGCTGTGGGTTGTAGTTGGCAATCACCGCCCGCATCACCGGGTTGTCCGGCAGCGCGCCCCGGTTGAGGGCGTCGGCGGTCACCGCGTAGGCCACGCCGGGGGCCTTCTGGAGCGCCTCGGCCACCGCCTGTTCCACCTCTCCCAGCTTCAGGCCGGCCTTGGCGATGGCCTGACGGTTGAGATAGACATAGGGCTTGATGAAGCCCTGGATCAGTTCGCCTTGTTTGAGATGAAAGCGCTTGCGTAACTTCGCCAGCGAGGGCTGGGCGGAGACCTTCTTGAAATCGAACTCGCCGGCGTCGATGCCCAGGCTCTTCATGTAGCCGACCGCCTCGGTGGAACCATGGTCGGCGGCAAGCACAATCAGGGTCCGCTTCAGGCCCACCTTCTGGTCGATGTATTGCAGCAGGCTCGCCAGGGTGCGGTCGAGGCGCTTGAGATTGTCCTCCGCCTCCAGGCTCGACGGGCCGAAGACATGCTCCACATAGTCGGTGGAGGAGAAGCTGATGGAAAGATAATCGGGAATATCGTCCTGACCCAACCCTTCGTTTTCGATCAACGTCTCAGCGAAATCCGCCGTCAGCTCGTCACCCGCCGGGCTCATGGTCAGAAGGCCACCGTAAAACTTGCCGTTGGCGGGGCCATAGTGATGGGGAAAGGTGCGTCCCCAGCCGGGCAGATTCATCTCCCAGGGCTGGTCGTCGCGGTTGGCGAAAAGATAGAACCTGGGCGCCAACATCAACTTCCATTCACCCCCGGCATAGCGGCCCACCTTGCCGCTGGCGTTCCAGTCCTTCACCCACTGGGGATAGTCCTTGCGGTAGTAGGTGCTGGTGACGAAACGCCCCTGGCCCTTGGAGAACCAGTAGGCCTGGCCGGTATGGCCGCCCATGGCGATGGCGGCCCGGTCTTTCACCGAAACGCTGAACACCTTGGCCTTGGGGCCGTAGTGAAGCCGGATCTCATCGCCAATGGTGGTGGTGAGAATGGCGCGTGGTGAGCGCCCTTTGGTGGTGGCGGCGCGCTGGGTGGGGTCGATTTCGCCCTTCTTGTCTTTGTCGCCGCCTTTGTCGCCGATGAGCGGATAGTCGGCATCCTGCACGTTATAGACAGTGGCGCCGCTCTTGCGGTCGATCCAGACATTGGAAATCATGCCGTGAACCGCCGGATCGGTTCCCGTGGCCAGGGTGGTGTGACCCACCACCGTCTCGGTGTTGGCATGGCGGTGGTGGGCGTCGGTGAACACCACGCCGTGTTCCAGAAGGTAGTGGAAGCCCCCCTTGCCCATGCCGGCGCCATAACGGCTCACCAGATCACCGCGCAACTGATCCACTGTGATCTGCAACACCAGACGAGGCGGTTCGGTGGCCAAAGCCTGGCCCGCCAAAAAAAGCGCGCCGCCCAGGAATCCACCCAAACGGACAAGTGACGAGTGACGCATCGTCTTCTCTCCCTGTTATTCAATTCAAACCATAAAAGGCCTCTTCGCCCATCACATCAACGCGGCGGGAACCGGATCGGCTGACCGGCCCAGGCGTCGGGCACCAGCTTGGAGTTCTTGACGGTGATGACACCGTTCACCAGCACATAAGGAATACCGGTAGGCGGCAGGGCGTTCTTGCCTTGCGCGTAATCGGCGTTGTCCTTCACCGTCTTGGGATCGAAGATGGTGATGTCGGCCACCATCCCCTCCTGAATACGGCCGCGCTTCTTCATCGCCTCCAGGCCGGTGTCGCCCAGGTGCTTGGCCGACCAGTAGCTCAGGTTGGCCACCACGGTCATGAGCGGAATATGGTATTCCCGGGCGTAGCGCAGAGCGCGGGAGTGGGCGCCGGCGCCGCGCGGGTGCATGGCCACCTTTTCGTAAGGTGCGTCTTCCGGCAGCAGATTACCCTTGGAATCGAAGGCCACCATGGCATCGGAACCGATGGTGGCGCCCTCGATGGAGAGCCACTTGGGAATGTCCTTCTTGTCGTGAGCGAAGACCACCAGCAGGTGACCCGGGTCTTCCTTGCGCATCTTCACCAGCTCCTCCTCGGACAGGTACTTGCCGGTGGAAGGATCGAGCACGGTTTTTTTGATTTCCATGCCGTTGCGCTTGAAGTTCTTGGGATCGAGGAAGGTGGCGTTGGCCAGGGTGGAATAGGCCGCATAGGGATAGACCTCGCCCCAGATGTTGTAGCCCTGCTCCTGCAGGCTCTTGATGAGCTTGGCGCCCAACTCCCACCCCTCGTGGTGGAAGTGCTGGAAGATGGCGGGTGCCTTGAGCGCGACAGCATTGAGCATCAGCTCGTCGCCACCGAGCACAAACTCATCGGGCGGCAACCCCGAGCCGAAGCGGGTATGGGCCGCCGTCACCCTGCCGTAGGAGGCAGCCAGCGCCTGCGCCTTGTACACCTCCATCGCCGGGGTGCCGGCCGGCTCGTAGCCCAGCGCCATGCCCACGCCGATGGCGCCACGATCCAGGCCCTTTTTCAGGATCGCCATGATCTGCTTCTCTTCCTCGGGCGTGGGAATCTTGGTGGACCATTTGGAGCCGTTCTTTTCCGCCTCCTTCATCCCCCTGATCCAGCCGATGTCGTCCTGGGCGTCAACATGGTCGAGCACCTTCATACGGGCGTGGTTGAGGGAGACGGTGGCGCCGTAGTTTCCACGCCATTTCTTGCGCTCATTGTAGAACTTGTCCACGTCGAGCACGCCATACTCCATGCTCAGCCCGGTGGTGACCCCGTCCAGCAACAGCAGCTTTCTGCCCAGTTTGGAGATGCCATGTATGTGAGTGTCGATAAAGCCGGGCGCCACCACCAACCCCTTGGCGTCGATCACCTCCTTGCCCTTGATCTCGTCCTTGGTGATGGTCTTGATGATGCCGTCCTTGATGCCGACGTTGCGCACGGCATCGAGCTTGGTTTCAGGATCCATGACCCGGCCGCCGAGGATCACCACATCGTATTCGGTACCGGAATCCGCTTGGGTGGCAAAAGCGCTACCACCGCCAACGAAAACGGCGATGAAAAAGACGACGAGCGAAACAACGATTTTTTTCATCTTCATATTTCCTTTGTTTTTTCAGCGTACCGGATAGCGGATCGGCTGCCCGGCCCAGGCGTCGGGCACCAGCTTGGAATCCTTCACCGTCACCACCCCGTTGACGATCACATAGGGAATGCCGGTCGGCGGCAGGCCGTTCTTACCGGCGCCGTAGTCGGCGTTGTCCTTCACCGTCTTGGGATCGAAGATGGTGATGTCGGCCACCATGCCCTCCTGAATCCGGCCGCGCTTCTGCATCGCTTCGAGCCCGGTGTCGCCCAAACGCTTGGCCGGCCAGTAACTCATGTTGGCCACCACCCGCATCAGGGGAATATGGTTCTCGCGCGCCACGCGCAACACCCGGGCGTGGGTGCCGGCGGCCCGCGGGTGGGTGACGATCTTTTCGTAGGGGGCGTCCTCGGGGAGCACATTGCCATCCACGTCCAGCGCCGGCATGGCGTCCGAGCCGATGAACACCCCTTTCAGGGCCACCCACTTGGGGATGTCTTCCTTCTTTCTGGAGAAGACGATGATGAGATGGTTGGGGTGCTCCTTGCGCAACTTGGAGAATTCTTCCTCGGTCAGGAACTTGCCCGTGGAAGGATCGAGCACGGTCTTGCTGATGTCGAGACCGTTGGCCTTGAAGTTCTCGACACTGACGAAACTGGAGCCGATCTGGGTGGAGTAGGCGGCATAGGGATAGATCTCGCCCCAGATGGGATAGCCCTGCGCCTGGACCTTCTCCAGGATCTCGGCGCCCAACTGCCAGTCGGCGTTGTGAAAGTGCTGGAAGAGCGCGGGCCCGCCCAGATAGATGGCGTTGGCGATGATCTCGTCGCCGCCCAGCACGAACTCCTGCGGCGGACGGCCGGAGCCGAAACGGGTGTGGGAGGCGGTGATGCGACCATATTCGGCCGCCAGTTTCTGCACCTCGTACACCTCGCGGGCGGTGATGCCGGCGGGGGCGTAACCCACGGCGATCCCCACGCCGATGGCGCCCCGGTCCAGCCCCTTTTTCACGAGGGCCAGAATCTGCTTTTCTTCTTCCGGCGTCGGGATCTTGGTGGACCAGTTGGAAGCGCCCTTCTCGGCGACCTTTTTGGTGGCCGTCAGCCACTCGATGTCGTCCTGCGCGGTGTAGTGATCCAGCACTTTCATGCGGGCCAGATCCAATCCCACGGTGGCGCCGTAGTTGCCGCGCCATTTCTTACGCTCGTCGTAGAACTTGTCCACGTCGAGCACGCCGAATTCGGTGGCCAGGGCGGTGGTCACGCCGTCCAGCAGCGACAGCTTGCGGCCGAGTTTGGTGATGCCGTGGATGTGGGTGTCGATGAAGCCCGGCGCCACCACCAGCCCCTTGGCGTCGATCACCTCCTTGCCGGCGATCTCGTCCTCGGTGATGGTCTCAATGATGCCGTTCTTGATCCCCAGGTTGCGATAGCCGAAGAAATGGGTTTCGGGATCGATCACCCGGCCGTGGAGAATCACCAGATCGTATTGGCCGTCCGCCGCCAGGGCGCCATTGCCGCCCACAGCGGCAAAAACAGCCAGGGCGATTGCGAAAATCAGTTTTTTCATTTTCAACTCCGTGTCACAAAGTCCTACGGGACATGAAAACCAATCCTTTTTGACGCGTTTTGCCCCGCCCAACCCACGGCTGACGCATCAAGCACGCAGATTGGGCAAGGGCGTTCAGCGCACGGGGAAGCGGATCGGCTGGCCGGCGTGGGCGTCGGGCACCAGCTTGGAATTCTTGACGGTCACCACGCCGTTGACGATCACATAGGGAATGCCCGCCGATGGCCAGCAGTTCTTGCCGGCCGCGTAGTCCGACTTGTCGGCCACGGTCTTGGGATCGAAGACGGTGATGTCGGCCACCATGCCTTCCTGGATTCGGCCGCGCTTCCGCATCGCTTCCAACCCGGTGTCGCCCAGATGCTTGGCCGACCAGTAGCTGAGGTTGGCCACCACCGTCATCAGAGGGATCTTGTATTCCCGCGCATAGCGCAGGGCCCGGGCATGGGCGCCGCAGGAACGCGGATGGCCCACGATCTTTTCGTAGGGGGCATCCTCGGGCAGGATGTTGCCGTCCTTGTCGAGCAGCATCACGGCGTCGGAGGCCACCGTGGCCCCCTCGATGGCGAGCCACTTGGGAATGTCTTCCTTCTTGCGCGAGAAGACGACGATCATGTGCCCGGCATCTTCCTTTTGCATCTTGAAGAACTCCTCCTCGGTCAGGTATTTGCCGGTGGCCGGATCGAGGAAGGTCTTGGCGATGTCCTGATGGTTGCGTTCCAGGTTCGCCTTGTTGAGATAGTCGGCCCCGGCCAGGGTGGAATAGGCGGCATAGGGGTAGATCTCACCCCAGATGTTGTAGCCCCGCTCCTGGGCCTTTTTGATGATCTCGGCGGCCAGGCGCCAGTCGGCGTTGTGGAAATGCTGGAAGATGGCCGGCGCGTTCAGATACATGGCGTTGGCCATGATCTCGTCGCCACCGAGCACGAACTCGTCCGGCGGCAGCCCGGAGCCGAAGCGGGTGTGGGCGGCGGTGACGCGCCCGTAGCTGGCCGCCAGTTTCTGGGTCTCGTAGACCTCCCGGGCGGTGGTGCCTTGCGGCGCATAGCCCACGGCGATACCCACGCCGATGGCGCCCCGGTCCAGCCCCTTCTTCATCAGCGCCATGATCTGCTTTTCTTCCTCCGGGCTGGGGATCTTGGTGGACCAGTTGGACGGCCCTTTCCTGGCGACCTCCTTGGTGGCCGTGAGCCAGTCGGCATCGTCCTGGGCGGTGTAGTGGTCGAGCACCTTCATGCGCGCGAAGTTCAGGCCCACGGTGGCGCCGTAGTTGGATCGCCAACCTTTCCGCTGGTCGTAGAACTTGTCAACATCCAACACGCCAAACTCAGTGGCGAGCGGCGTGGTCACCCCGTCGAGTAGCATCATCTTGGCGCCCAACTTGGTGACGTTGTGAATATGGGTGTCGATGAAGCCGGGCGCCACCACCAGCCCCTTGGCGTCGATCACCTCCCTGCCCTTGATCTCGTCCTGGGTGATGGCCTTGATGATGCCGTCCTTGATGCCGACATTGCGCACGGCATCCAGCTTGGTCTCGGGGTCCATCACCCGGCCGTTGAGGATCACAAGATCGTAATCGCTGGTGGACTGAGACGGCTCGGCGCTGCCGTTGACGAAACAGGCGGCTGACAACAGGAATGCGAATGCAAGAGAGATATTCTTCATGTCCTTCCCCTTTATCGTGTGTCCATCAATAACCCGCCGGAGTCATGCGGAGCCGCCCCCAGGCTCTTCCGGCAGGTCATTCGCAACAGCAGTGGGAGTATAGGCCCTTCCCATATCCCACGTCCAACATGCTGAAGGGCACCTGGGCAAGCGCTGACAAAAGCCTTCCATGGCTTTGTCAGCGCTTGCCGCGCCGCAAACGCGGTTTGCGGCTAAGGCCTGAATTTTTCAGCTTCCCTAGAAAAATTCGGGGTGCCCGCGCGGGACGGGGAAGTCCCGCCATTTTCAATCACGCAGAAATGAAGGAAACCGGAAACCGCGTTTTCGGTTTGCGTGGAGAAAAATTGCCGGGATGACAATTTTTCGAGATCCCCTGAAAATCAAAAAAGCTCCACGAGGGAGCTTTTTCGTGAGTTTATTTGTAAGGCTGTGTCAACCCTTCTCGGCGGTAACCCGCTCGTATTTTTCCATCAGCTCTTCCTTGGT
>JALVUB010000076.1 GCA_027023915.1 Sedimenticola sp. | reverse complement strand
GCCGAATTTGTTGAGGGCGCCGCCGGTCTCCAGCCGGGTGATGGTGGGTTTCTGATACCGCTTTTCGCTCATGAGGACCTCGAAAAATTTTCATCCAGGTGATTTTTCTCCACGCAAACCGAAAACGCGGTTTCCGGTTTGCGCCATTTTCAATCACTGGCGTGATTGAAAATGGCGGGACTTCCCTGTCCCGCGCGGGCACCTCTTCGAGGTGCCCTTATGTCTCTCCTCGCGTGACCATTTTCTGGAAGGTTTCCATGTCGGCCACCTGCTCCAGGGTGTAGCGCACATAGAGCTTGCCGGCCGGATAGTCGCTCTCCCGCTCCACCTCCCGGCCCAGGGCCAGGCGCACCAGGCGGCTGGGCAGGTTGACCCCCACCCCGGTGGCGAAATGGACCCAGGCGGGAAAGCGGGGATTGATTTCGATGAGATGGATGCGCTCCTCCGCCACGATGCACTCCATCTCGAAAGCGCCCCGCCATTTGAAGGCCGCCACGAAGCGGCGCACGGCCTCTTCCAGAGCGGGATGGCGGATGGTGACGCCGGTCCAGATCTTTCCCAGCTCGGTGACGCTCATCTTGCGCGCCGCCACCAGACCGACGAGTCCGCCCTCGCCGTCCCCCAGGCCGACGACGTTGAGCTCTTCCCCCTCCACCCGCTCCTGCACGATCACCGGATAGCCCCATTCCGCAGCGATCTTGTTGAAACAGCCGAGGGCGGCATCCAGGGTGGCGGCGAAATAGGCTTTGTAAAGAGAACCCTTCACCATCACCGGCAGCCCCAGTTCCTTCACCGCTTCCACCAGCTCCGGGTGGCTGTTCACCAGCCGCTGGCGTGGGGCCAGGACTTCCGCCTGCCGGGCCACCTCCTCCAGCTTCTCCTTGGCGCGCAGGCGGTACTGCGCCCGTGTGGGCAGAAAGGTGCGGATGCCGGCGGCGCGCAGCTTCTCGGCGTTGCGCAGATAGAAAGGCAGCTCACTGTCGAGGGTGGGCACCACCACATCCATGCACGCCCGGTCGCGCACATAGAGCAGGCGCTGGACCAGGGCCGATTCGTCGGCGGTGGGATAGGGAACGATGAAACTGCGTTCGAACAGCCAGTCGAGATAGATGCCCGGCTCCAGGGCGTCGTAGGCCAGGCCGATGATGCGGCAGGAGAGCGAATCGTCCTCCCGCAGGCCGCGGGCCACCCCCGTGCCCGGCGCCGGGTTGTCGGACGCGTTGATGCCGGAGACGGCGACCGCCAGCGGCGCGCTCACGGCAACAGCCTCAGCAGCCTCAGTTGCTGCAGGAACTCGGCCACGTCACGGCCGGCCTGGTTGGAGGAAAGGTTCCACCGTTCCTCCAACAGGCCGGCCAGCTCCTCTTCTCCCAGCCCTTCCTTGAGCCCTTCCAGCAACTGCCGGCCGGTCTCGTTCAGCAAATAGCTCTCCCCCGTCTGCGGATCGAACATGAAACCTTCGTCATTGACGGCGATGCGGCTCAAGGTGGACATGCTTGTCATCTCCACAGGTCTGTTGACCGACTTGGATACTGAAAATGTCTGAGTATAAAACCCTGCTTGCACGCCACGCCCAATCACACGCCCTCAACGTGGCGGTTTGTTACAGCAGGTCGGCGGCGGCGCTTTGGCATTGTCCCGCGCATTGCTGTCCGCGTACTGACGCAAGGCGGTGACGATACGGGTGATTGGATTCGTGGGGAGCGGATGACCTGCCTTGGCCAGGGCTTTGAGCAGCATACGGTAATCGAGCTGGCGCACGTCGTAGAGCACCCTCAGGCGCCGCCGCTCCCGATCCACCTCCAGTTCGCCCATACCAGGAAGCACCGACAGGGCCTTGCGTACTTTCTCACCATCCGCCGACGTCGCCAGGGAAGGAAGGCGGATAACACGCGCCATCTCCCAGGGGTGGCGTGGCCTCAGCTTGCCGGCCATGAACTCCCCGTCCTGATATTACGGTTCATAACCGTCCCAACCGGCGCAGGTAAAGAATGATCTTCCACCGCTGCTCCTCGGTAAGGCTCTCTCCAAACGTGGGCATGGCACTGCCCACGGGTTTCCCACCCACGGAAACCGTCCACATAAGATAACCGTCACTGGCCATGGGCATGCGGGAAAAACGTGCAATGTCGGCGGGACGAGGATTCAGCGCCTTGCCCGCCTCACCGTCCCCCCGTCCCTTTTCCCCATGGCAGGCAGCACAGTTGGCCAGGTAGAGCGCCTTGCCTTGCTCCAGGTTTTTCGTGGTCGCTGGCAGCGGATTGCGAAGGCCACGGTATTCGGAAGGCAATCCATTCCGCATCACATAGCGGTGGCGCAACATGGAAAAATTCATCATGCCACTTTCCATCATGCCCGGCCCGCCCATCATGCCCATGCCCGCCTTCACCACGGTAATGCCCAGCACGGCGCCTGCTCCCAGCATCGTCAAGGTAATCCAGGGTTTCATTATGATTCTCCAATTGTCACAGCGGAAGGTCGCCAGCCGGTGTTTCCCTGCCTCAGCGCTCCAATTCATCGCGCATGCGTTTATATTCCTCCGCTCCGATTTCGCCCCGAGCAAAGCGCGCTTTCAGAATGTCCAATGCGGTTTCCTGCCGGCCACCGTTTTCTTGCTTTCCTCCTCCGGCTGGCATCATCATCCTGACCACCCAGGCCATGACCACGATCAACAGTACCCAGAGAAGCCACATGAAACCGCCGCCGAAGGCCGGCACCATTCCTGTTCCTTCCATCATGTTCTTACCCCGCCCGTTTTACACGCCATTATTTGATGCATCCTCCATGCCAGCATGGCGAGTTGAAAAAAGCTTCATGAAACCAGAAAGTTAGCTTTCCAATTTTTTGGAAAGCCATGTCTCTCCGAGCAGTCAATTAACGAAACGATGCTTTTTTCTATGTTTCGTTCAACCGTGCCTTTCAGTTTTCCAACCAGACACGGATGGGCAATGCGAGATAGGCGGCCGTGAAACCGATGACCCAGATGGCCACGGAGGCCCAGTAGATGCGCCGGTTCCAGCGCTGGCTTCGGCTGCACAGGGCGCCCAGTCTGGGATCGCTGGGACACTGCCTTCCAGGCCGGTAGAGCAGCCAGCCCGACAGAACCAGCATCAGGCCGGAAAAGGCGAAAATCCAGATTTTGTGTTGACTGAGAGTGATGAGCAGAGGAAAGCTGCTGGTAAGCGCGGCCACCGCCGCTCCCAGCCCCAGGGTCACCAGCAGTATCGGCAAGGCGCAACAGATCAGGGTGCCCGTCGTGGCGAACAGAGCCAGCCAGGTGATCCCCGACTCTCCAACTGTGGAGTCCCGTATTGTTTTCATCAGTAAAGAGCCCGCTCCCCGTTTTTTTTAAGCCTAACAGCTGGAGTGGACTCCAGGTCAAGCCTGGGATTCTTTTCGCGGAGGCTGTTGTTTCCGCCCACCTTTCCAGAGCACCCATACGGCCAGGATCACCATGACCAGCTGCACGCTCAGCCCTTCGAGGTTGGGATAGATGCCCAGCAGTTCGATGCGGGGGAAATGCACCAGGTTCACCGGCAACTTGCCGGCCTCCTGTAGCGCGGCGATGCCCTTGCCGGCAAAGACAACGGCGAGCACGAACATGAAGACGGTGGTCACCGAAAAGAACCGCCGCAACGGCAGCCGGGTGCTGTAACGAAGGATGAGCCAGGCCAGGCCCGCGAGCGCTGCCGCTGCCGCCAGGAAGCCGTAGAGGATCATGCCCTGCCCCTGCTCGCCGGCCTGCACCCACAACGCCTGGTAGAAAAGCACCGTTTCGAAGATCTCGCGGTAGACCGCTATGAAGGCGAGCCCCGCCAGTCCCCAGAGGGTGCCCTGCCCCAGGGCCTTCCGCACGCTGCCCTGGATATACTGCTTCCATTGCGCCGCGCTGGTCTTGCTGTGCAGCCAGAAACCCACATAGAAGAGCATCAGCGCCGCAAAGAGTGCGGCGAAACCCTCCGTGAGTTCACGGCCGGCACCGCCGATGGCCACCACCTGCTCGGAGACCAGCCAGGTGAGCAGCCCCAGCACCAGCGCCCCGCCGGTGCCCAGGTAGAGATAGCGCAGTCCATCGCGTCGCCCGGTCTTGATGAGAAAGGCGGCCAGGGCGGCCAGCACCAGGATCGCCTCCAGCCCTTCCCGCAGCAGGATCACCAGTGCCCCGGTGAAGGCGGTGGCGGGCGAGAGGCCGGTGCTGGCGAGCACTCGGCCAGCAGTGTCCAGCATTTCCTTCACCTTCGCAGCCTGCCCGGCCAGCTCGGCCACCGGCGCACCCCGCTTGATGAGCGCGCGATATCGGGTCATGGCGCCCTCGATGCCATGGCGCAGCTCACTGTCGATGGCGTCCAGGTTGCCTTCCAGCGGCTCGAAACCATCCAGGTAGGCGCTCACCGCCAGGTCGTGAGCCGCCTTGCGGTCACCCCGCCGGTAGGCCTCCAGGCTCTGTTCCAGCTTGTGCGCCGCCACTGCCAGCCCCGCGGTGCCCGTCCGGCCGAGCACGGCTTCCGGATGCATGCGTGCCCACGCCATGGCCCGGGCGCCCGCCCGGCCCTTGCGCGCCTCCAACTCCTCCGGGGTGAGGGTGGTGAGCTCACGGGCGCTCAGGATCGTCCCGGCTGCGGGGGCTGCCCCGCCGGCAAGCCCGTGGCGAGCCGGTGCAAGCTGGCCGACATAGAAGGCCAGCGCCCAGCGGTCCTTTTCCGGCAGGCTGGCGAAGGATCTCATGGCGGTTCCGGTCACGCCCTGGGAGATGGTGTTGTAGAGCCCGTAGAGGGTACGCTGTCGGTAGCGTTCGAGGTCGGTGAAGTTGGTGGGATGGGGATCCAACCGAGCCGCCAGCGGACCGTTGCCCTCCCCGCTGGCGCCATGGCAGGCAGCGCACTGCTGCATGTAGAGCGCCTTACCACGCGCCAGGTCCGGCACCCGGGCGGGCACCACGTCGAGGCTGTAAGCGGCGATGAGCTGCTGGCGAATCTTTCCGGCCAGCGCGGACACCCGGGTGGCGTCGGTCTTGTCGCGGACCAGCGCCTGCAGCCGCCGGGCCATTTCGGCCAGGGTTTTACGTTCCGGGTTTTCGGGCAACTGCGATGCCAGGTTGACCAGGGTCTCGGAGAAATCCCGCATCTCCTCGTACTCGGTCTGGTTCAGAACCTGGCCGGCATGCACCGCGCCGCGGTAGTCCACCCCCATGTAGTCCACCAGTTGCTGGAACTGCTGCAGCGGCTCGGAGGCCAATACCGAGGGACTGGCCATCAACAGGAGCAGGCTGGCGAGAAAAGTCTTCATGATTTGCTTCACTGGGAGCACTATCGTTGTACTTAATGATAATGATTCGCGTTATGCTTCGCAAGCCGTTTCCGTTCGATCCGGCCCAGCCACCGGCCAGACGTGAAAATGGCGTCCTCTCTTCTGCCCCACCCCCACGGCACCCTTGTCCAGGTAGAGCGCCCAGGCCCAGTCAGGTTCAAACAGGCTGGTGGTGGAGGACCAGTATCCCTCCCGCACCTGCCCAAAAGGAACGGAAGCGGGCAGCGCCGGGCTGGCGCGTCCGGCATCCACCAGGGACTCGAGTTCGTTGATGTTCGGCAACCGCCAGCCCGGGCCCGGGTCATCCAGCGCCAGCCGGTCCACCACCTGCAGGGCTTCGGACCAGCTCACAGGCCGGCCGGTAAGGTCCGCCTGCAGGCGCCAGCGCAACCCGGTGAGCCGATCCAGCACCAGGGCGCCGCTAATCTCGAACCGGGGCTCGGGCCAGGCACGACCGGTGCGGTATTCACCGTCCTGGCCGGTGCCGGCGCACTCCAAAAGGTTTCCGTCAGCGTCGTAGCAGCGCGTCTGGCCGGTGGCGGCGAGCAGGCCATTGCCCCGGCCGCGGACGGGCCAGAGCATGTACGACTGGTCCTTGCCACCGTAGAACATGCGCGCCCCTTCCATATGCACGTACCAGGCGTGTGCCGGAGTCCCCGCAGCGGTGGTGCTGGTCCAGTACCAGCCGGAAAAGACATTCTCGAAAGGATGATCTTCCGGCAACGCGGGCCGGCGGGTCTGGTGACTCATCAGGCTGCGCAGCTCCCTGCGGTTGGGCAGCCGCCAGTCATCGTGCCCCAGCCAACGACGCGCGTTGAGCAGGTGGACATGATCCAACGCCTCCATCCAGGTCAGGGGAAACTCCGAGACCGAGGCGTTGCGTGGCCAATAGAGGCCGGTGAGAAGATCCAGGACCAGCTGGCCCTGGATTTCGAAGCGTGGGTCGGGCCAGGGTTCGCCGGCGCGGCATTCCGCGTCCTGGCCGCTGCCGGCGCATGGAACCCGCTCGCCGCCAGCGTCGTGGCAGGTACGCTGGCCCGTGGCGGGATATCCCGCCCGGGTCAAGATTCGAGCGCTGCCTTGACCCGCATCAGCCGGCCCTTCACGTCCTCCGCCAGCGCCTTGACGCCCTCGCCTTCCACCAGGGTGAGCACCGCCTCGGGATCCATGAAGGTGACCAGGATGCTGCCGTCCTCGTCCTCGCGGACCACCACGTTACAGGGCAGCAACACCCCGATCTCCGGTTCCGCCTGCAGCGCCTGGTTGGCCAGCGGAGGATTGCAGGCGCCCAGGATGCGGTAGGGCCGATAGTCCGCGCCCAGTTTCTTTTTCATGGTGGCCTGCACGTCGATCTCGGTGAGGATGCCGAAGCCCTCCTCCTTCAGTGCTTCGGTCACCTTTTTCTCCACTTCTTCGATGTTGCCTTGCAGGCGGGCAGAAAAATGGTACATGGTCCTTTCTCCTCTTAATTGTGTCAGTGGTTCTTGCGTTGGTTGATCTCGTTCCAGGCGGTGTAGATCCTGTCCGGCCAGTGGGACTGTACCCAGGCGAGAATGTCGTCTATCTGCCGACCGTCAAGCTTGACCTTGAACGGCGGCATGCTGCCGCCCATGGGAATGCCGCCGTTGCGCACGATCTGACGCAGCAACGCCAAGGGATGGTGCCAGGCGTGTCCCGTGCCGTTGAGGGGCGGAGGTGGCAGCTTACCTTGCGCATCCGCTGTTTTCCAGTTGGGGGCGCCGGAAGCATCCGGCTTGTGGCAGGTGGCGCAGTGCTGCTGAAACAGGCCGTAGCCGCGTATCACCTGTTCCTGGGTGTACCAGCGTGACACCGGCGGAGCGGTGCGTGCCTGCCGCGAAGCCGGTGCCGGGGGTGGATCCACGGGTTCAGACCCATCCGTGCAACCGTAAAGGGCCGCAATGCCGGCCAGGGCGACGAGGCGCCACCTTCTGTTCATAGCGTTTCTCCTCCATTCTCTATGGGGACATCCGGCGGCTGCTCCGGTTCCCTGGCAGGGAGTTGTACCCGTGCCACCACCCGTCCTGTCTCTTTCTGCTCTTCCAGGGAAATCGTGCCGCCATGCTCCTCCACCACCCTTTTCACCAGCCCCAGGCCAAGACCGGTGCCCCGCGCCTTGGTGGTGAAGAAAAAGTCGAATGCCCGACTGCGAACCTCGGAGGAAGGGAAGTTCCCCTGGTTGGCGATCTCCAGCACCAGTTCTTCCTCTTTCGAATCGAGAACGATGTCGATGGTACCGCCCCGGGGGCTTGCCTCTCGCGCGTTTCGCACCAGGTTGAGCAACGCCTGTTGAACCTTGTGGCTGTCGAGGCGCAGGGCCAGGCACTGCTGGCAGCGTTGCCGGTGGAGTAAGACGCCCTGCCGTTCCATCAGCGGCTGTTCCAGTTCGAGCACCTGGTCAAGCAGTTCGTCCAGCGACACCGGCTGGTCGTCCCTGACCACCGGCTTCACGTATTCCAGTGTCTCCGAGAGCAGCTGTTCCAGCCGGTCCACTTCCCCCAGGACCAGCTCCAGCCGCTGTCGCTCCCGTTCCGGCAGTTTCCCGCTGCGGTTCACGCCGGAAAGGGCGAGCTTCATGGAGGCCAGGGGGTTGCGCATTTCGTGTGCCAGCACCGAAGCGGTCTGACCGATGGTCGCCAGGCGCGCCTGTTCGAGCAGCTTGCGATGCACCGCTTCCAGTTCATCGGTCCGCTGGATCACCTGCGCCTCCAGGCTGGATTCGTAACGGCGCCCCACCCACCGAAGCACCCCAAAACCCAGCACGCCGATGAGCGCGTAGGTGATGAGCAACACCGTGTCCAGGTGGAGGTGGAGCTCATCCATGAAGTCGAGGAGCTCACTGACATCACTGGTTACGCCCAACCCCCAATGCGCGTCACCCCCATCGATGTTCTTCAGGGAGATCAGTTCAACCGAGCCCGAGGGCGTGACCCGCCAGGCCGCCCCTTGCCAACGCCCCAGATCGGAAATCGGTTCGCCATCGAGGCGGCGTGCGGGCGTTCCGAGCAGCGCTTTCACCGGGAAGGGCAACCCCCGTCTGGTTTCACTGTCGGCCACCACGAGATCGCGTTGGCGATCGATGAGAAAGAGCCGGACGCCGAAAGGTTCCGCATGTTCGATGAAGGACTGGAAGTCGGAAACCACGGCTTCCCGCTGTTTGCCGTCCTGCAGCCCCCGCTCCAGCAAGGGGCTGATGCTCTCGATGACCTCCGCGTTGTGGTTCAGGCCATGCGCCATCAACTGCACCTGTAGGTAGCGGATGATGTGGTTGCTGCCCACCAGGCCGATCACGGTGACGATGGCCAGCATGAGCAGAAAGCTGACGAGGGAAACCGTGAAGGGTTTCTGGTGTCGAATGAAATCCTTTAGAAACATCCGCACTGTACCGGCGCCACAGAGACAGAAAATCAATATAACATTCCCCTAAGGAACCTCTGATCTAATCCATGAACTCGCATCTTGTCCTCCTCCGGCCCGATTACTGCGTTGAAGTTCTTGCCAATAGCAGGCTTTCGGCTGCGAACTTCGCCTTGTACTCGAACCGGAGGAGAACAATCTGCTTCGTCCAGGATCAAATCAGAGGTTCCCTAAGCTTCAACCAGGATCTAACCAAGATGGCTGACATTCTCGTAGTGGAGGACGACGAAGTCTTTTCCCGCCTGCTCTCCATGCACCTCGAAGACCTGGGCCACACCCCCAGGGTGGCAGGCGACCTCGGACAGGCACGCCGGCTGCTTGCCGAGCAGATGCCCGACGTGGTGTTGCTTGACCAGCAGCTTCCTGACGGCTTCGGCATGGATCTGCTGCAGGAGATCCGGGCGGAGAAAGATGCCCCGCCGGTGATCATGGTGACCGGGATCTCCGACAACGCTCTTGTCATAGAGGCGATGAAGGCAGGCGCCTACGACTTCGTGCGCAAGCCCATGGATGAGCTGGAGCTCGACACCACCCTGGCCAACGCCTTGCAGACCCATCGGCTCTCCCGCAAGGTGCGTGCCATCCGCACCGCCACCGAGGAGGTGGTCACCCTGAACCAGATCGTGGGAAGGAGCCCCCAGATCACCCGCCTGCTCAAGACCATCGGCAGCGTGGCGGCGAGTGATGCCAGTGTGCTCATCACCGGTGAAAGCGGAACGGGAAAGGAGGTGGTGGCCCGTGCCATCCACCACCATTCCGAGCGCAACGGCCTGTTCCTGCCGGTGAACTGTTCCGCCATCGTCGGGAACCTGCTGGAGAGCGAACTGTTCGGCCACGAGAAGGGCGCCTTCACCGGCGCCGATCGAAGAAAGCTCGGCAAGTTCGAGCTGGCGGCGGAAGGAACACTCTTCCTCGACGAGCTGGGGGAGCTGCCCCTCGGCCTGCAGGCCAAGCTGTTGCGGGTCCTCCAGGAAGGCACTTTCGAAAGGGTTGGTGGAACCGAGACCCTGCATACCACGGCGCGCATCGTTGCCGCCACCAACCGCGACCTGGAATCCATGGTGGTGGAAGGGGCGTTCCGCGAGGATCTCTTCTACCGGCTCAACGTGGTCAATATCCACCTCCCTCCCCTACGGGAACGCAAGGAAGACCTGCCCCTTCTCATCGAGCACCTGTTGCAGCGGATCAACCAGCGGCTCCACACCCGGGTTCAAAAGATTTCGGAGGCAGCCTGGCGTCTGATGACAGGCTACGACTGGCCAGGGAATGTCCGCGAGCTGGAGAACGTGCTCACGCGGGCCGCGGTGCTGTGC
>JALVUB010000075.1 GCA_027023915.1 Sedimenticola sp. | reverse complement strand
GTTCTTGAGGTCGGGATAGTAGTCCCCCACCTGGCCCGCCAGCAGCATCCCCTTGTAGACGATGGTGCGCGAGGAGAAGGAGGTGAAGTAGAAGCTCGCCTTGCCCTCCAGGTCGGACTCGCGCACGCGGTTCTCGATCTGCTTGCGGATGACGAAGAGCTTGCGTTCGAAGGCGGCCTGGTCGGCCTGGGTGCTGCCGACGAAGACCTGCCGGATCACCGGCTCGGTGGGCTTGACGCTCTCGCCCAGGCCGGCGTTGTTCACCGGCACGTCACGCCAGCCCAGCAGCTTCTGCCCCTCGGCGGCGATGAACTCCTCCACCAGCGCCTCGCAGCGGGCCCGGCTGTCGTCGTTCCTGGGCAGGAAGAGCATGCCCACGGCGTATTTACCCTCGGCCGGCAGCTCGAACGCCACCGCCTTGCGCAGGAAGGCGTCGGGCATCTGCAACAGGATGCCGGCGCCGTCGCCCGCCTTGGGGTCGGCACCCACCGCGCCCCGGTGGGTGAGACGTTCGAGGATGGTGAGCCCCTGCTCGATGATCTCGTGGCTCTTGCGACCCTTGATGTCGGCCACGAAGCCGACGCCGCAGGCATCGTGCTCATTCGCCGGGTCGTAGAGACCCTGTTTCGGCGGCAAGGCACCGTAACTCATGGCAAACCTCTTCACGGATGACAGGGCCGCGGACAGTCCGCGGCCCGTGGGAATTCGGAACCGGGGCGCCTCCACCTGCCTGCGCCCGCAAGGAACACGCTAGGATACTGCAAGATGACGGAAGAAGCCAGAAGTCGGTCACCGTAGGGTGGGCAAAGCGCAGCGTGCCCGCCGCATGTTGATGGGCACGGCCTGGCGGCCTTTGCTCATCCTACGCGGCGGCTTCCTGCAGGAACTGGTGGAGCGCGTCGGGCGGGAAGTCGGCGGTGACTTCCGCCTTGCCGATGCCGTGGAGCAGCACCAGCCGCAGCCGGCCGCCCTGGACCTTCTTGTCCACCGCCATCAGCGCCTCGAAGCGCTCGGCGCCCAGTTTCGGCGGCGCCGTGGGCAGGCCGGCGGCGGCCACCAGCCGCTCCACCCGCGCCACCTCGTCCTCTTTCATCCAGCCGAGCAGGTGGGAGAAGCGCGCCGCCATGCACATGCCGGCACCCACCGCCTCGCCGTGGAGCCACTGACCGTAGCCCATGCCGGTCTCGATGGCGTGGCCGAAGGTGTGGCCCAGGTTGAGCAGGGCCCGCCTGCCCGCCTCACGCTCGTCCTCGGCGACGATGGCCGCCTTGTCGGCGCAGGAGCGCTCGATGGCGTGGGCCAGGGCCCCGGGCTCGCGCCGGCGCAGGGACTCCATGTTCTGCTCCAGCCAACGGAAGAATTCGGGGTCGTTGATGAGACCGTACTTGATCACCTCCGCCAGGCCGGCGGAGAGCTCGCGGTCGGGAAGGGTGTTGAGGGTGTCGATGTCGATGATTACCGCTTTGGGCTGGTAGAAGGCGCCGATCATGTTCTTGCCCAGGGGGTGGTTGACCCCGGTCTTGCCGCCCACCGAGGAGTCCACCTGGGAGAGCAGGGTGGTGGGCACCTGGATGAAGTTCACCCCACGCTGGTAGCAGGCTGCGGCAAAACCGGTCATGTCGCCCACCACGCCGCCCCCGAGGGCCGCCAGGGTGCAGCCGCGATCGAAACGCCTTTCAAGCAGGGCGTCGAAGATGCGGTTGAGGATCTCCAGGTTCTTGTACTGCTCGCCGTCGGGCAGCACCACCGACTCCACCTGCTGGCCGGAGAGGGCGGCCCGGAGCCGCTCGAGGTAGAGGGGCCCCACGGTCTCGTTGGTGACGATCATCACCTGAGAAGAGGGAATGAAGGAACGGATCAGCTCACCATCGTCGAGCAGCTGCTGACCGATATGGATGGGATAACCGCGCTCCCCGAGATCCACCGTCAGGGAGGCGAGCAGAGTGGAAGCCACTTCAGGACTCCTCGAAGTGGCGAACCACCTCCTTCACCACCGCCTGGGCGGAGCGCCCCTCGGTGGAGACCATCAGGTCGGCCACGTCCCGGTAAAGCGGATCCCGCTCGGCGTTAAGCTGACGCAGGATTTCCAAAGGATCACCCTCCTGCAACAAAGGACGGTTTTTGTCTTTATATGTGCGTTCGTACTGCTGTTCCGGCGAGCAAGCCAGATAGATGACATAACCCCGGGCCGCAAGCAGACGCCGGTTCTCCGGCTGGGTAACAGCGCCACCACCGGTAGCCAGGACAATGTTGTCCCGCTCCACCATCTCAGCGATGACCTTCATCTCTCTTTTACGAAAGCCCTCTTCGCCTTCGTATTCAAAAATGGTGGGAATATCCACGCCGGTACGCCGCTGGATCTCCTGGTCGGTGTCGTCGAACTCCAGGCTCATGGCATGAGCCAACTGCCTTCCAATGGTGGTCTTGCCCGCTCCCATGGGACCGACCAGGAAGATTCGACTGGGTTTCAGCATCGATCAGCCACCTGTTGAAAAAATTCGAATTATAACAGACAAGATTTACTCAAAAGCACGAGGCGGTGCTGATTGAATACCCTGACAGCACCTTCCCTGGCTTAATCGAGGGGGACGAAGCACTGTCACGGCTGGTCCTTCATTATCAGATGCCGCAATCAGCGAACCGAAAGGCTGTCCTTGATGATCTTGGGCGTAACAAAGATAAGAAGTTCTTTCTTTTTGTCCTGTTTGTACTGTTGCTTGAACGCCCATCCCACGCCTGGCAGATCACCGAAGAAGGGCACTTTTTCCTGCTTTTTACTACGATCTCGCTCGAAAACACCTCCAAGCACCACGGTCTCGCCGTTGTTTACCAAAACCCGGGTTTTAACCTGCCGCGTCTCCAGCGGAGGCACGCCCAGTACCGACTGGGTGAAATCAGGGCGATCCTTGGAAACCAGCAGATCCATGATTATCCGATCATCAGGTGTAATATGGGGCGTAACCTCCAGCTTCAGCACCGCATCCTTGAACTGAACCGTGGTCGCCCCGTTTGCGCTGGTTTGTTGATACGGAATCTGAATACCCTGTTTGATAACCGCCGTACTCTGATCGGAAGTTACGACCCGCGGGTTGGAGATCACCTCGCCCCGACCCTCTTGCTGCATTGCACTGAGTTCCAGTTGCAGCAAGTAGGAACCCACAGTACCCACCAAAACGTTGAAGGCGCCACCACGGCCCGGCGCCAGGGTTTTGGGCAGGTTCACCATCAGCGCATCGATACCTGCCGCTCCGGAAGGATCCGTCAGTCCGTTTGCCGTACCCACACTGCCCGTAGCGCTCGCGGAAACCACTGGCCGGCCACCGGAAATGAGCCACTGCCCCGAGCTGCTTCGATGTGCCTTGTTAAATCCAAACCGAACCCCCAGATCCCGGGCGAAATCGTCGTTGGCGATCACCACGCGCGACTCCACCAGAACCTGACGAACAGGAATGTCCAGTTTTTCGACAAGCGCACGCACCTCATCCAGCTTGGCGGCAGTATCCTGAACCAACAGCGAATTGGTTCGCGCATCCACGGTCACATTACCCCGATCCGAAAGCAGCCGGTTATCTTTCGACTTTAGAAGGTTGGCCAGATCCTGAGCCTTGGCGTAGTTGATCTGGATCAGCTCGGAATGGAGCGGAGCCAGCTCTTCCACCTGCTTGGTCGCTTCCAGCTCCAGTTTTTCACGCGCGGCGATCTCTTCGGCCGGAGCCACCATAATGACCTTTCCGTTGCGCCGCTTTGCCAAACCCTTGCTCTTGAGAATGATGTCCAGCGCCTGATCCCAGGGCACGTTCTGGAGCCGCAGGGTGATGTTGCCAGTAACCGAATCGCTCACCACCATGTTGATGCCGGTGAAGTCGGCCAAAAGCTGCAACACGGCCCGAACCGGAATATTCTGGAAGTTAAGCGAGAGCTTGTCTCCGGTGTAGACCAGCTCCTTTCGCTTTCGCTTCTCTTTTTCCCGTTTGCTCATCTCGCGGAATTCGACCACATAGAGGTTATCCGCCTGATAGGCCAAGTGGTCAAACTCGCCCTTTGTCTTGATTACCATGCGCGCGCCGCCACGATGAGGCATGGTGGTAATGGTCTGAACCGGCGTGACGAAGTCGGTGACATCCAATACACGCGCCTGATCGGGCGGAACCTGCACGCCAAGAAAATCAAGCACTACTGAACGCCCCTGCCGGCGCATGTCCACGGAGACATCGGGGTTACTCAGCTTCACTTCAACCCTTGCGACGCCCTTGCCGCCACGCCGGAAATCCACTTTCTCTATTTGCGGCGCGCCATGGCGCATCTTCATCCTTGTATCACGACTGGCCACGGTGATGGCTGTCTGCCCCGGCTCGGTCGTGGTACCCGCGTCGATCATCACATGGACCTCATTGCCCTTGCTGATCAGCCGGTAGGGCACCTTGTCGGCCAGGTTCACCACCACGCGGGTGCGGTTGCCCGCCTCCACGGCAGTGACGCTGCGCGCCGCTCCCAGGGAAATCTTTTTGGTTCTGTAGTCGAGCCCGCTGTGGGTGTCAGGCAGGTCAATGGCGATGCGCGCCGGATGATCCGTGGAGAAGCTACGCACCTCGCCCACGGGGCCGCTGGTCTTCAGCACCACCTCCACGCGCCCACCGGAAAAGGTGGAAAAACTGACCGCCTTCAGGGTGTTGGCCCATGCCGCCGAGGCCGGGAGTAAAGCCAACAGCAGTATCGTGAGCAGCCACCTGTTGTTCACCATTGTTTTGCACCTCTCATCACGGCCTCTCCTCAAGAACTTTTGGTCAGCACCAGCATGGCTCTGCGTTCAAGATAACCACCCCGGCCATTCGGCACCAGTTCCATGATGCTGATCTTGTCATCCTCGATGTTGATGATCCGGCCATCATTCTGGCCAATATAGTTGCCTACTTTTACCCGATGGATAATTCCGTCAGGGGTTCGCACCAAGCCGTAACGCCGCCCCTTGCGATCCAGAATACCGACCATCCTGAGAGAATCCAGCGGAAAAGCCTCCAGCTCTTCCTTGCGGCGGTTTGGATCGGGACGAGGCCCGGTTCCGTCCGAAACCTTGAAAACATCGACAGCTTTCTCCGATGGTTTGAATGGATCCCGCCTGCTACCACCCACATACAGGAATGTTGCCACTTGTTTTATCTGGGGAATGGGTTCGATCTGCCGAGGAGGATGCGCCTTTACTTCGGCAACGAACCGCTTCAGGTCGTTCATATCCTGTTGACCGCAACCCGCCAGCAAAAGCAACAGGGTAATGGCACATGATTTTCTCATCACCCCTTACTCCTCAAGATAGCGATAGGTCTTGGCTGTCATTTCCATCACCAGCTTATCGCCGCCCCTGGACCGATGAATCCTCACATCATGCACAGTGACAATGCGCGGCAAAGTCGCCAAACCACTAACAAACTCACCAAACTGATGGTAAGTCCCCACCACCCGGATCTTTATGGGCAATTCGGCATAGAAATCCCGTTTCACCTCCGGCTCGGGTTGAAACAGCTCAAACTCCAAACCGGCAGCCAAGCCGGTTTGAGAGACATCCACCAGCAGCGAGGCCACCTCGGTCTTGTCGGGCAGTTGACGCAGCATGGCGCCGAACGACTCTTTGATCTCTTTAAGCTGTTCTCGATAAGCCTCCAGATTGACTGCCTTGTCCTGCTTGTCCTTGAATTCCTGTCGCAACGCCGCCTCTTCCTTCTTCGCCTGATCCAAATCCCATTTCAGATCCTCAATGTGGTAAAAGTAGCCGCCAGCCACCACCAGGACACAAAGCAGCAGCGTCAATAACCCTTTCAACCAGCTGGGCCATTCCCCAATATCGTCCAGTGTCAGGTTGTTCAGTTCACCAAGATCCATTCGAGCACCATCAGGTTGATTTCTTCGCCTCTGGCAACTTCCGCCAATCCGGTCATTCCCGCGTAGGATTGGCCTGGGTTACGACCAGTTTGAAACGACGCAGCCCTGCCGCCGTTTTGCGCTTGTTTTCGTTACGAATGCTTTTCAAATCAGCCTTCTTCAACCATTTGCTGTTGTCTATGGCCCTCATGTAGGCGGAAATCCGCGCATTGGATTGCGCCCACCCCTCCAGAGTCACCGATCGTCCTTTTTGCACCAGACTGTCGAGATAGACACCCTCAGGAATGGTTTTGACCAGCTCATCAAAAAGATGCACAACCATGGGGCGGCTGGTCTGCAATGTTTCAATAACGTTCATGCGGGCCACCAGCTCAGAGCGGACTTTTTCGAGATCGCGAATTTCCTTGATCTTTTTGTCGAGCTTGGCGATCTCCGCCTTGAGATAGGCGTTACGATCATGCTGGTATTGGAGCTGGTTTTGAATCTGCAAGTGCCACAACACCAGCGCCAGCAAACCCACCACCACGGCGCCGCCAAGCTGCACGAAAAACTGCCGCTGACGTTGCCGCCGCAGATTCTCCCGCCAGGGAAGCAGGTTAATGCGCGCCATCAGTCGAAACTCCTCAGAGCCAGGCCGCAAGCGATCATCATGGCCGGCGCATCATTGGCCAACGCCTGGGCATCCACCTTGGAACTCAATGACATATTGGTGAAGGGGTTGGCCACCAGGGTATCCACGGCAAGCCGCTCCTGAACCAGTTCTTCCAGACCCGATATGGAGGAGGTTCCCCCCGCCATCACCACGAGGTCAACGTGATTGTATGAAGTGGCGCCCAGGAAGAACTGAATGGCACGGTTCACCTGCTGGGCAACCGCTTCCTTGAAAGGCTCCAACACTTCCGCTTCGTAGCTGTCAGGCAAACCACCGTTCCGCTTGGCCATGCCGGCTTCTTCGAATGAAAGGCCGTAACGGCGCTGAATTTCTTCGGTAAGCTGCCGCCCGCCGAAATTCTGCTCACGGGTATAAACCGTGGCACCGTTGTGGAGCGCGGTAAAAGAGGTGGTGGTGGCGCCAACATCCACCACGGCCACCGTCAGGCCTTCCCCGCCATTGGGCCACTGAGAAGAGAGGATGGTGCAGGCACGCTCCAACGCATATCCCTCCACATCCACTACAGCGCACTCGAGGCCCGCAAGAGAGATGGCCGCCACCCGGTCCTCCACCGTTTCCGAGCGACAGGCGGCCAGCAACACGTCCATCATTTCCGGGTTCTTTTCGTTGGGCCCCAGCACCTCCCAATCAAGATTGACCTCTTCCAGGGGAAAAGGCACATGCTGATCCGCATCCAGTTCGATCTGGCTCTCCAGCTCGTGCTCATCCAAGGATGCGGGTACAGAGATGGTTTTGGTGATGATGGAAGCGCCGCTTACCGCAACCGCGGCCTTTTTGGCCTTGCTGCCAGATCTTTTCACCACCGAACGAATGGCCTGCCCCACCGCCTCCACATCGGTGATGTTGCCTTCCACCAACACGTTGGGCGGCAAGGTTTCCACCGCATAGGACTCCACGCGGTAGCGCCCGCTGCCGCGCCCCCCCTGCTCGCTCAATTCCAGCAATTTGACCACCGAGGAGCTGATGTCCAACCCCACCATCGGTGGCTTGCGACGGCTAAAAAGACTTATCATCGACTTACCGGAACCCCCTGGCTTGGTTTATTGTCCCCCTTCGGTGGAACCTGTCCGCGCTGATACCTCTCCCAAACTAGGAGCAACTATAGCAAATCTTCGGATGGAGTACTTTAATTTTTTTTGCTAACTACTATACATTTCGGACAATTCTCTGCCTCGCTGCTGGTAAAAAGCAGGAGCGCCGTTGCGCGCCATTGTCCCTTTTTCGCTCTCCAGGTCAAACCAGTTTGGATTCCTAAGCACTTTGTATACGCAACTTGTGAACGATCGGAAAGCTGCCGCTTCAACCGCCCGGCAAACACAAAAGGAAAAATAGATTACAATAACTCTTTGATTTGACAGGGATAAATGCAATGAAAACAGGTTTTAAAGGTTATTCTGACACTTTTCGACACAGCAACGCCCGCCAATTCAGCGTCTGCCGGGCCGAACCGCTGTCGCATCCCACGTCACCAATCACTCGCGAACGCCATACCCCATGGCGGCTGTTATAATCCCCGCCCCTTGAGAACCCGCCAACCGCCATGGCCCGTTTCGCCAAGTTCCTGAAGTTCGTCTTTTCTCTCCTGCTGCTGTCGGCGCTGGTCGTCTCCAGCGTGGGCTGGTTGGCTTATCTCCATTTCCGCAAGGATCTGCCCTCCACTGACAATTTGCGTACCATTCAGCTTCAGGTACCCCTGCGAATCTACAGCGATGACGGCAAGCTGATCGCGGAATATGGCGAAAAGAGACGGTACCCTCTGAACTACCAGCAGATCCCCCAGCTGCTGGTGAAGGCGTTCGTGGCCGCTGAGGACCAACACTTTTTCACCCACCCCGGGGTGGATCCTGTCGGTCTCGCGCGGGCCGCCGTGCAGCTGGCCCTCACCGGAAAGAAAAAGCAGGGCGGCAGCACTATCACCATGCAGGTGGCGCGTAACTTTTACCTCACCCGGCAGCGCACCTACACCCGCAAGATCCGCGAAATCATCCTTGCCCTGCACATCGAGCGGGAGCTGTCGAAGGAACAGATCCTGGAGCTCTATCTGAACAAGATCTATCTCGGGCACCGCGCCTACGGCGTCGCCGCCGCTGCCGAGGTCTATTACGGCAAGTCGGTGGATGAGCTTACCCTACCCGAGATCGCCATGATCGCCGGTCTGCCGAAAGCCCCCTCCCGCTATAACCCCATCACCAATCCCAAACGGGCAAGAGAACGGAGGAATTACGTTCTCCGCCGGATGGAAAAACAGGGGTTCATCTCCCATGCACAGGCCGTCGAAGCCATGGCCGCACCGGTCAAAGCCCGTCCACATGGAGCCGAGATTGAGTTGCAAGCCCCCTGGGTGGCGGAAATGGTGCGCGACAAACTTGTCGACAAATATGGAGAAGCCACATATACAGGGGGGTTCGTGGTCCATACCTCCATCCGGTCAAGGTTGCAGAAAGCGGCTGTCCAGGGACTGCGGAAAGCGCTGGTTGCTTACGATCGACGTCACGGCTGGCGCGGAGCGGAAGGGCATCTGGACAAACTGCCGCCCACCATGCAACAGATCCAGCAGTTGCTTTTCCGCCGCCCACCGGTTGGCGACCTTATCCCGGCGCTGGTCACCGCGGTCGATGAAAAACAGGTTACTGTGGCAATACGAGGCGAAGGCTCGGCTGTGATCCCCTGGAAAGGGCTTTCATGGGCTCGGCGCCACATCAGCACCAACGGTCGCGGCCCCAGGCCCAAAAAAGCCGCCGACATTCTCGAGGTGGGAGACCTGATAAGGGTTCAACGCTGGACGGACAAACCGCGACACAAGAAAAAGCACGATAGGGAACCACCCGCTCCACCTCAACCCTACTGGCGACTGGCGCAGATCCCGGCGGTGAGCGGCGCGCTGGTTTCCATGGACCCGAAAAACGGCGCCATCCTGGCACTGGTGGGCGGTTACGACTTTTACCAGAGCAAATTCAACCGGGTGACCCAGGCAAAACGTCAACCCGGCTCCGGCTTCAAGCCGGTGATCTACTCCGCCGCGCTGGATGCCGGTTTCACCGCAGCCAGCATCATCAACGACGCCCCGGTGGTGATCGAAAACGATGGCAGCGGCAAGCCCTGGCGTCCGCAAAATTATTCAGGAAAATTTTTCGGCCCCACCCGGCTGCGCGAAGCCCTGACCCATTCCCGCAACCTGGTCTCCATCCGTCTGTTGCGCGCGATCGGTATTCGTCGGGTATTGGAATACGCCCGCCGCTTCGGTTTTGATCCGGACAAGCTGCCACATGCGCTTTCCCTGGCGCTGGGCAGTGGCGAGGTGACACCCTTGCAGATGGCGCGCGCCTATTCGGTGCTGGCCAACGGGGGTTATCTCATCGAGCCTTGGTTCATCCGCAAGATCGAGCGCAACGGAAAACCGCTTTACAAGGCGAACCCCCTGGTGGCCGGCTGCGAGCCGGAAAGCCAGCCGCCCTGCCGCCCCGCGCCCCGCACCATAGATCCGATGAACCGCTACATCATGTACTCCATGATGCAGGACGTCATCCGGCACGGCACCGGTCGCCGGGCCCTCGCCCTGGGACGCAAGGATGTGGCGGGAAAAAC